>QKGK01000545.1 GCA_003250455.1 Chloroflexota bacterium
ACACCTACATTGTCTTATTATTTGAGACCTGGATGCATCGCTCTTTTTCGGGGGAACTGAAACTTTTCAAGAACTTGGCCATCAGAGGGTGGTTGTCTCTTTTTTTACCAGATTGAGACGCACTCAACATCTGCACACATCATGATAAGGGGATGAACCATTTTTCTACATTGACCAGCAGTGTTCCACTAGGATATTGTCAAAAGTCTCTCTTCCGTTCGGGAAGAGCAGACCCCTTCACTACTCGTTTTATGCGAAGAATCATAAAACGAATATATTCTGCCTTCAGGAGGCGCAAATGAATGGGATCAGAAAAATGTTAGTGGGGATGTTGGGGGTAATCATGCTTGGCATCTTGGTCAGCAGCATTGCCTTTGCAGCGCAAGGCAATCTGTGGACCTCCGCAGGGGGGAACCGCGAAAATACCCGGTTTCAAAAGTCTGAAAATAAAATAAGCACATCGAATGTAGGGACGTTGGCTCCTAAATGGGTGTTCACCACCGGGGGAGATGTTTCGGCCACACCGGCGGTTGATGAGACCAGTGTTTACTTCCCGGACTGGCAAGGAAATTTGTACGCAGTTGACAAGTTTACCGGCCAGCAATTGTGGCAGGTCAGTATCTCAGCGATCACCGGACTGCCGGGGGATAAAGCTCGCGCCACCCCTGCAGTAACCGAGGACAAGGTAATTGTAGGCACCCAGGGTCCATTTGGCGGCGGGGGTATTGTGCTGGCCTTCGATAAGTTCACAGGACAGTTGATGTGGAGCACGGTGGCAGACTCTCACCCGGCCGCGATCATCACCCAATCGGCTACCGTATTTGACGGGAAGGTGTTCGTGGGCGTGGCCTCTCAGGAGGAAGCCCTGGCAGCTTTGGTTCCAAACTATCCGTGCTGTTCGTTCCGAGGGAGCATGCTCGCCCTTGACCTCAACACGGGAGTAATCCTGTGGAAAACCTATATGGCGCCGGTTGGGTTCAGCGGGAACGCGGTTTGGGGCAGCAGCCCGGCAGTTGACACCAAACGCGGCCAGCTTTACGTTGCTACAGGCAACAATTACTCGGTGCCGGATGAAGTCCTCGCTTGTGTGGATGCAGCAGGAGATGACGCAGCTGCGCAGGCAGCCTGTCTCCCGCCCAATGACTATTTTGACTCAGTCCTCGCCCTGGATATGACAACCGGAGAGATTATTTGGGCCACTCGCGCCATTGCGTATGACGCCTGGACGGTTGACTGCATCCCGTTCTTTGGTGACGGCAGCAACTGTCCGGAACCTGCAGGTCCGGACTTCGATTTCGGTCAGGCGCCCGCGCTGTTCACTGTGAAGATGGATGGTACAGGTAAGCCGCGCGAGCTGGTAGGGGCCGGCCAGAAAAGCGGGCAGTACTGGGCGCTTAATCCTGATAACGGGGCCGTGATATGGGTCAGCCAGGCTGGGCCGGGCGGTACGGCTGGCGGCTTGCAGTGGGGTTCAGCAGTCGATGGACAGCGTGTGTATACGGCCAATGCCAACAGCAATGGCGCCGATTGGGTCCTGCCCAGCGGTGCAGTCACCACTGGAGGCGTCTGGACCGGGATGGATGCAGCTACCGGACTGGTTCTCTGGCAGACGGTTCCCACCTATGGCGGCAGCACTTCCGGGCCGGTGACCACGGCCAACGGGGTGGTGTTTGGCTGTTCTCTTGATCCGCTTGGGCACATGTACGCTTTGAATGGGGCTACCGGCGCCATTTTGTGGACCTTCGAAAGCGGCGGTTCGTGCC
>QKGK01000422.1 GCA_003250455.1 Chloroflexota bacterium
ATGTTCATTGCGCTCTTTGTGATCATGCTGATCTTCGCCTTTACCACTGATGGTATTTTCCTGTCTTCCCGGAACATCAGCAACCTGGTCAACCAGACCGGTTATATTGCTGTGCTGGCCGTGGGTATGACCCTGGTGATCGTCATCCGGCATATCGATCTCTCAGTCGGGTTCCTGGCAGGCTTTTTGGGCGCGATCGCTGCAATTGCTATGGTCTCGTGGGGCTTGCCGGTGATTATCGTCATCCCGATGGTGATGGGCTTTGGCGCTATCGCCGGACTGATCACTGCTTTCCCGGTAGCCAAGTGGGGCTTGCCTTCTTTCGTCACTTCGCTTGCCGGCTGGCTGATCTACCGCGGCGCACTGCTGCTGGTGACCCTGAAAACCGGTACCATCATCATCCCCAACGACGCATTCAATGCCATCGGTAACGGCTATATTCCCGATATTTTTCCCGATACATTTTTGCCCGACATCCATAAGCTCACCTTGCTGATTGGTTTGCTGGCCATTGTCGTGCTGGTGATCTCTTCGGTTAACAACCGCAAGAAAAAACAGGCCTACAATTTTGAAGTGGCGTCGATGGATATGTTTATCCTGCAGTTGGGGTTCATGGCTGCCCTGGTCGGTGCTGTCACCTGGGTGCTGGCCGGGTACAATGGCCTCTCCTGGACAGCAGTGGTCGTGCTGCTGGTGGTGTTGATCTACAACTTCATCGCCAACAACACCATTCTGGGGAGGCACATCTACGCCGTCGGCGGCAACCCTGAAGCAGCCGAATTAAGCGGTATCGACGTCAAGAAAGTCATCTTTGTGGTCTTCGGTTCCATGGGGATGCTTTCAGCGCTCTCCGGCATTCTGTTTGCCTCACGTCTGCAATCGGCTACCACCACTGCCGGCACTTTGTTCGAGCTGGATGCCATTGCCGCGGCGTATGTGGGCGGTGTATCGGCAGCCGGTGGTGTTGGCAAAGTGACCGGTTCGATTATCGGCGCGTTTGTGATGCTCTCGTTGACCAGCGGTATGAACCTGATGGGGATCGATATTTCCTCCCAATACATTGTGCGTGGCGCAGTGCTCGTTTTTGCGGTGATCTTCGACGTGCTGACCCGCCGAAGCGGCAAATAAATCTCGTTACGATAATATCAACTTCTCCTAATAGAGGTCAGGTAAAAGCTGTGGTACCTGACCTCTTTGTTTATCAAAAAGGCAAGTATCTTCAGAGGCGGACTGCAGGCGGTTTGTCATTCCCTTTTTTCTCAAGTCCATGCAGGTGTAGCGGTATAATGGGGTGTAAATCCTTGCAATAGCGAGTGGTATACACACATGGAACTCCAACCATTTAACCTGCTCCTAGAGGTTAACCGACTCACAAAATATTACGGCAATCTCAAAGCCCTGGATGAGATCAATTTCTCGATGTATAAAGGGGAAGTGATCGGTATTGTCGGGCGGCGTGGTGCAGGCAAAACTTCGCTGATGAACCTGATCGGCGGTATAACTACGCCAACTCAGGGCGAGTTTCTGCTGGAGGGAAAAAAGATCGATTTTTCCTCCCCCCGCAAGGTACGCCAGGCTGGGATCGAACTGGTACACCAGACCCCCCAGGTGGTGGATGCGATGGGTGTGATCCAGAACATCTTTTTAGGCCACGAGATCAACCATTTTGCCATCCTGGACACACCCGATAATGAGCAAATGAGCATCCGGTCATTGGAACTGCTTTCCAGCTTTGATCTGCCAGGCTCTCTGATCAACGCC
>QKGK01000373.1 GCA_003250455.1 Chloroflexota bacterium
ACCACCAACCCGGAGGAAATCTCCTCAACAACTGCTGATGTCCCGGAAGACATCGGCGCTAACGAATTTTGGCTGGAAGTCAACCTCTCCACCCAAAAGCTGATCGCCCACCGGGGTGATAAAGCGCTCAAGACCTTCACCGTCTCCACTGGTACCTGGGCCACCCCCACAGTCACCGGGCACTACCAGGTGTATGTGATGTACGAAGCCACCACCATGTCCGGGCCAGGGTACTACCTCCCTGACGTGCCCTGGACAATGTATTTCTATAAAGGCTACGGCGTCCACGGCGCTTACTGGCACAACAACTTTGGCACCCAGATGAGCCACGGCTGCGTGAATATGAAGATCGACGAGGCGCAGTGGGTGTTCAATCGGTCTCAAATCGGCACCTGGGTGGTCATCCACTACTGATGAAGCAGTCTCAATCTCCTTTTTCACTATCCCGGCGCGGATTTCTCAAATTAGGCGGGCTCTCGCTGGCCGCCGCCCTGCTGCCCGTGGAAAATGTCTTTGCAAAGCAGGAAACCCAGCTGGGCCGGGTGCTGCTGGGTTCCATCCAGGTCTTTGAGGAACCTTCTTTCTCGGCCCGGCCGGTTGCCAACTACTGGAAAGACATGGTGCTGCCAATCGTCCGGCAGGTGACGGGGGAATCCAACGAGCGCAACGGCCCGGAATGGGCGCAGATCGGCAATCTCGGCTATACGCATCTCTCTTGGCTGCAGCCGGTGGAAGTCAACTTCCAGCAGCCTGCCGAAGAGCTGGTTTTCACCGGCTCTCTGGCCGAAGTGAGCGTCCCCTTTGCCGATGTGTACGAAAAGCCTAGCGAGGAAAGCCAGCGGCTTTACCGCTATTATTACAGCACCAACCACTGGCTGGACCAGATCGAAGTTGATGCCCTCGGCAATGCCTGGTACCGGGTGATGGACGACAAATATCCGGACCTGGAGCGCTGGGTGCGTGCCAACCGCCTGCGGGTGTTCCCCTATGAGGAGCTGACCCCCATCTCCCCGGATGTCCCCGCGGAGGAAAAGTTGATCGAAGTCTACCTGGAAGAGCAGCGCATGGCAGCTTTTGAAAGCGGGGAGCAGGTGTTTGAAGCCACCATCGCGACGGGAGACTATGTCGCCAACCCGCAGTACCACACGCCGCCCGGGCATTTCCGGGTGGGGCTGAAGCGCGCTTCCCAGCACATGCTGCCGATCAACCGCACCTTTGGCAATTACGACCTGCCCGGTGTGCCCTGGGTATCCTACTTTACCCTGGGCGGGCACGCCTTCCACGGCGCATTCTGGCACAACACCTTCGGGCGGGTACGCAGTCACGGCTGCGTTAACCTGAAGCCCGACGATGCCCGCTGGGTATACCTGTGGACCACACCGGAGATGCGCCCCTACAACCAGCTGCAGTATTCCGAACACGGCGGCACCCGCGTGGACGTGATTTAGCTTTCATTTCCCCTTCCAGGCGAATTTATAAACTTCTAATATCCCCACCAATGCGGATGCGGTATCATGGGATTAACTCAGGAGATATACAATGCCTCAAAAGAAACCTTTATTTGCCGGTCTGGTAGTGGATGAATTCGACAATGCGGTGGATTACGCCTTAGTAGGCGATGAGCCCATGTACGTGGTGGACGATGCCGGGTTCCGGCGTCACATTCCCGCCGAGGTGGTAGACCGCGCCGTGCTGGAATCCATGGCAGACATGATCGAAGGTCACGAAGACGAGATCAGCAAGCAGGC
>QKGK01000278.1 GCA_003250455.1 Chloroflexota bacterium
GTGTTCCGGTCGGATATTGGAACCCAGATTGAGAAAGGCTTCGTGTTGTTCGTTCGTCTCAGGCATAATGTTTTTTGTTTCCCTCTTGTACTGGCTAAATAAGATGCCGTCCCCCGTCCACATGGATGATCTCCCCGGTGATGTAGGCCGGGCCAGCCAACAGGAAGACCAGGGCTTGCTGCACTTCTTCCGGGGTGCTCCAGCGCTCCATTGGGATGCTAGCCGAGATCCTGGAGGTGTCGCCTGCGTCTGCCGGGGGAAGCACAGCACCCAGGGCCAGCCCGTTAACGGGGATGCGCGGCGCCAGTGCAGCGGCCATCGACCGGGTCAGGGCAGCCAGGGCGGCTTTGCTGATGGTGTAGGGGAAGTGATCCGGGCCGGGATGCAGGGCGCGCCAGTCCAGGATGTTGATGATCCGCCCGGTTTGCTCCTGGGGGAGCTGAGCGGCAAAAGCCTGGCCGAGCAGGAACGGCGCTGTCAGGTTGATGTGCATGTGGCGCTCCCAGTCTGTCAGGGTAGTATTGGCCAAGGTGAGGTCTTCGAAGATGGCGGCACTGTTGACCAGGGCGAACAGCGGAGCGGTCTGGTTGGCGCGGGTGATCAGCCCGGCAGCTTCATCCGGTCGGCTGAGGTCTGCCTGGAGGGTCCAGGCCCGCCGTCCCAATGCTTCGATCTCGCCGCGGGTCTCTTCTGCCTGGGCAGCGGATTGCCCATAGTGGATGATGACATCCGCCCCGGCCTGGGCGCACCCCAGTGCGAGCAGCTTCCCCACGCGTCGGGCCGCGCCGGTGATCAGGATGGTCTTGTTGAGCAGGGGCAGCGTCTCCATAATTCCATTCTATCATTCTTGACCGGGTGATGGTCAGCGGTTTGGCTACTATAAAGATTATACTTCAATTATTGACAAATAGGATAATAAATATATAATATTAGCAATAATTGGAATGAAATGTTCCTGAAAGAAGAACTTTGTGAACAAAACTCCACTCGACCCAATCGATGTAATCCTGCTGAATGCGATCCAGCAAAACGCCCGGCTGACCAATGCCCAACTCGGTAAGCTGGTCGGTCTTTCTACCTCTGGCGTGCAAAAACGCCTGCGCAAACTGGAAGAAAGCGGCGTGATCGAAGGCTATGTGACCCTGCTCAACCGCAAGGAGGTGGGCTTCGACCTGCTGGTCTTTGTGAAGGTGACCATGGCCGGGCATACCACCGAACTGATCGAGGCGTTTGATTCGTCCGTCCAGGAGATGCCGGAAGTGTTGGAGAGTCACCGCATCATTGGAGACGCCGATTACCTGCTCAAAGTGGTAGTGCGCGACCGGGAGGAGCTGGATCTCTTCCTGATGAAGCGGCTGCTGGCCATGGAACCTGTGGCGCGGGTCAGTTCGTACCTGGCTCTCAAAGAGGTGAAGGAGACCACCAAAGTGGCCCTCCGTGACCCGGATTGACCGGTTCGCATACGGCAAAGATGGAAAGGATTCTTGATGACAGAGAAAAATAAAGTGCCCGTATATACCGGGGAAATCGTTTCGCAGCAGATCGACCCTTCGCAGGAATATACCGCTGCCAGCCAGGAGATTTCATTTTCTGCTGAGCAGCACGCCATCTGGGCGGACCTGTTCACCGGGATCCACCAGCCGCATTTTATGGAGCACGTTTGCCGGGAATATCTGGATGGATTTGACCTGCTCCAACTGGACCCGGGGCGGATCCCCACCGTAGGGCATCTCAACCGGCAGAT
>QKGK01000169.1 GCA_003250455.1 Chloroflexota bacterium
AGGCTGCGCTGATCGTCATCGTCGAAGATGACAAAGTTCTGCGAGAAAGGCAGCACCGCCGACTCGCGGCGTAAAATGCGGGCGCAGATGCCGTGGAAGGTGCCCAAAGTGAGGCCGCGCGCCTGCCCCCCCAGGATGTTATCCACGCGGGCCTGCATTTCCTTGGCGGCTTTGTTGGTAAAGGTGACCGCCAGAATATTGTAGGGGCGCACGCCCAGATGCGAGATCAGGTAGGCGATGCGGTGAGTGAGGACGCGCGTTTTGCCCGATCCCGGCCCGGCCACTACCTGGACGGGACCGTTTTCGGCGGTCATGGCTTGCTGCTGTTGGGGGTTCAACCCGGCGAGAATATCCATAGAACAATTGTATCAAATAGGGTGGGATATTGGGAGGTTGATCGAAGGGAACCCACTCTCATATTTTCCCACCCGCCATTCCCGCCTGGAACGTCGTATAATCAGGGGATAATTTAAGCATTTAACCGAGGAGGACACATGAGCATTCATAATGAAAAACATTTTGCCGAACGCATCGGCTGGCTGCGGGCCGCCGTGCTGGGGGCCAACGACGGGATCGTCTCCACTGCCAGCCTGATCGTAGGCGTAGCTGCTGCCAGCCCAGACCGCAACAGCATCCTGATCGCCGGGATGGCCGGGCTGGTTGCCGGGGCCATGTCCATGGCGGCGGGCGAATTTGTCTCCGTCAGCTCGCAGGCCGACACCGAAAATGCCGACCTGGACCGCGAGCGAAATGAGTTGGAAAACAACCACGAATTTGAGGTCCAGGAATTGACCAACATTTATATTGAGCGGGGGTTGGAAGCAGACCTGGCGGGCGAAGTTGCCCAGCAGCTCATGGCGCACGACGCGCTGGGGGCGCATGCCCGCGACGAGCTCGGCCTGACCGAAGTGCACACTGCCCGTCCGATCCAGGCGGCGCTTGCCTCGGCGGTCACTTTTGCCCTCGGTGCGGCACTACCCCTGCTGCTCACGCTGGTCAGCCCTATTTCCTGGATGATTCCGCTGGTTGCCGGGGGATCGCTGGTCTTCCTTTCCATCATGGGCGCCGTGGCTGCCCGGGCTGGCGGGGCCAATATCTGGGCGGGCGCCGGCCGCGTAACCCTATGGGGGGCGCTTGCCATGATCGCCACTGCCCTTGTCGGCTCGCTCTTTGGCACTTCTGTGGGGTAAAAATTTGTCGGCAGTTGACAGAACACAGTGTGTCAATCATCAACTGTGCACTGTCAACTGCCCCAGGAACCCTATGCTGCTGCCTTGCGGCTGACAAACCACTTGGTGAGTTCAGCGGCCAATGCCGGGATGAACAACAGCGGGACGAGCACTTCCCAATGTTCCCAGCCCAGCGGCACGGTGGAAAAGATCGGCTGCAGGAAGGGGATATAGAGCACAGCCAGCAGCAAAGCCAGGGAGGCCAGCACAGCCCAGTTCATCGTCTTGTTTTTGAACATACCGATCTTCAGCAGGGGGTAACGCTCGGAGCGGGCGGTGAAAGCCCGCAGCAGCTCGGAGAACGAAAGCGTAATGAAAGCCATTGTTGCGGCGGTATCGTTCAGGTTGCCGTGGTCCACAGGCCAGTGATACAGGCCGATCAGGTAAGCGCCCAGCGTCACGGCGGTGATGGCAATCGTCTGTACGATGATCCCGGTGCGCATCAGCTTGTTGATGATCGGCTCTTTGGCCGGGCGGGGCGGCTGGTCCATGATGTCGGGGTCGCCCTTTTCCATCCCCAGGGCCAGCGCCGGTGCGCCGTCGGTGACCAGGTTGAGCCACAGCAATTGGATCGGGTTGAGCGGCGAAGGCAGCTTGAAGGCAATCGCCAAAAAGATGGTGGCGATCTCCGCCAGGTTGCACGAGAGCAGGTAAAAGACAAACTTGCGGATGTTGGAGTAGATCACCCGGCCCTGCTCGATGGCCGAAACGATACTGCTGTAATTGTCATCGGTCAGCACCATGTCGGCGGTCTCTTTGGCCACGTCGGTGCCGGTGATGCCCATTGCTACACCGATATCGGCTTGTTTGAGCGCCGGGGCATCGTTGACGCCGTCGCCGGTCATGGCGACGATCTCGTTATTGGCCCGCAGGGCGCGCACAATGCGCACCTTGTGTTCCGGGGAGACGCGGGCGAAGACATCCACCTCGCGGATCTTTGCTTCCAGCGCGGGGTCTTCCATCTGGTCCAGGTCTTTACCGGTCAGCACCTCGTGTCCAGGCTGGAGCAGCCCAATCGATTCGGCTATCGCCCGGGCGGTCTTGGCGTAGTCGCCGGTGATCATCACTGTGCGGATACCGGCTTTTTTGGCATGTTCGAGAGATTCGGTAACTTCTTTGCGCGGCGGGTCGATCATCCCCAGCAAACCCACAAAAGTCAGGTCGTTTTCAATGGTTGCCGGGGTCAGTTCTTCCGGCAGGGTTTTGACCATTTTATAGGCCACCGCAATCACCCGCAGCGCCTGGGAAGCCATGCGGTCGTTAGCCGCCAGGACGCGCTCCCGCACCTCCGGGGTAATGTCGGCGGGCACATCGGTATATTGTTCGTATTGGGTACACAGTTCCAGCACCACATCAGGAGCGCCCTTCACAGCAACCACATGCCAGTCGGAAAGGTCGTCGCTCTCATGGAAGGGAGAGAAGTCTTCATCCTGCGGGTCGAGCACCTTGTGGATGGTGGTCATCCGCTTACGCTCCGAATCAAACGGAATCTCCTGCACGCGCGGATAGGCTCTTTCCAGATGTTGGAAATCCTGCCCGGCTTTGGCGGCGGCCACCACAATCGAACCTTCCGTTGGGTCGCCGATCATGCGGTATTCATTGGATTCTTTTTTATAGACCAGCTGCGCATCGTTGTTCATCGCCCCGATCCACAGGGTGGTGGTGGCAGCGGGATACTCGGCAATATTGATCTGCTCTCCATCCACCATGAACGCACCTTCCGGGCGGTAGCCGCTGCCGATGAGGTGGATATCGCGCCCGTCAACCGAGATCTGCGTAACGGTCATTTCATTCTGGGTCAGGGTGCCGGTCTTGTCTGAGCCGATCACGGTGGCGGAGCCCAGGGTTTCCACCGAGGAAAGCCGCCGGATGAGGGCGTTGCGCTGGATCATCTCGCGCATGCCCAGGGCCAGGCTGATGGTCACCACTGCGGGCAGCCCCTCAGGTACGGCGGCAATTGCCAGGCTGACAGCCACCAGGAACATCTCCAGCGGGTCGTTGCCCCGCACCCACCCCAGCAGGAACACCAACGCACATATCGCCAGCGACGCCCAGCCCAAAGTTTTACCCAACTGGTCCAGACGGCGCTGCAAGGGGGTGACTTCTTCTTCCACCTGGGAGAGCATCTCGGCAATGCGTCCGATCTCCGTTTTCATCCCGGTGTCGGAAACGACCCCTTTTCCACGACCATAGCTCACCAGGGTGCCCATAAAGGCGGCGTTTCTGCGGTCTCCCAATGAGGCGTCTGCTGCCAGGGTGATCGTAGCATCTTTCTGCACAGGGACAGATTCGCCCGTGAGGGCGGCTTCTTCCACTTTAAGGTTGAATGTTTCCAGCAGGCGCAGGTCGGAGGGGATGTAGTTGCCTGCCTCAAGCAAGACGATGTCACCAGGCACCAGCATCCGGGCGGGGACCGTCTCGCGCATCCCTTCCCGGAGCACATCCGCCTCCGGGGCGGCCAGCTTTTTCAGGGCGGCCAGCTCCTCCTCGGCGCGCTGCTCCTGGATAATGCCCAGGACGGCGTTGAGGATCACGATCGCCATGATCGCCCCGGCTTCCACCCATTCCCCCAATACGGCGGAGATAACCGCTGCGCCGATCAGCAGCCAGATGACAAAATCGTTGAACTGCGCCCAAAGTTTGGCCCATATGCTCTTGGGAGGCGCTTCCTTTAATTCATTGTATCCGTAGTTCGCTTGTCTGCGTTTTACTTCTTCCCCGCTAAGCCCTTCGTCCATGCTCGTTTCCAGCCTGGACAGGGTATCATCAATGGTCAGGCTGTGCCACAGCTGGGCATCCCCGCCCGCATTGGTCTGTTTATCTTCCATTGTGCTGTTCTCCCAAGTTAAATAATTCTCCGTCTATCAACTTTATCACAAGATAAAAATTTCACAAACACGCCAACATCCAACAAACTATGATATTGTAAACCAACAATTTTGTTGGCATGGTGTAAGGTATAACCCAAAGTAAACTTTTCGGTTTCCAATCGGTCAGAAAAATGCACCAATGCCCTGACCCAAATCTAGGAGTAAATATGACGTTGCGAACGAGTCTGTCCATCCCAATCCTGCTGATCCTGATCTTATTGGCTGCCTGCAGCTCCCCGACGGAATCCACCTCCGGCCTGCCGCTGGTAGTGGCCAGCACCACCATCGTTGGGGATGTTGTCCGGCAAGTGGGCGGCGAGCTGATCGACCTGCAGGTGCTGATGCCCGTGGATGCCGACCCGCACAGCTTTTCACCCACGCCCAAGGATGTCGCGATGGTAGAAACGGCATCGCTGGTATTCCTCAACGGGTTCAACCTGGAAGAATCACTCGCCGACCTGGTGAAAGCCAACGCCACCGGCCAGATCGTGTACGTTTCGGACGGCATCACCCCGATCACACTTGGCGATGCGGCAGCGGATGCCGGCCACAACGATGAAGCAGACAGCACCCATACAGGGGACGACCCGCATGTGTGGCTGGACCCGCGCAATGTGCAGGTGTGGGTAGAGAACATTACCGCCGCCCTCAGCCAAATGGACCCCGACCACGCTGCCGATTACCGCGCCAATGCAGATACTTACCTAAGCGACCTGAACGATCTGCACAACTGGCTCTCCGGGCAGGCCGCCAGCATCCCGGCAGACAAGCGCGTGCTGGTCACCGACCATGAATCCCTGGGCTATTTTGCCAATGCCTATGGCTTTACCATTGTGGGGGTCATCGTCCCCAGCGGCAGCACCCTGGCAGAACCTTCCGCCCAGGAGATCGCTACCCTGGAAGAAACCATTATCCAGACCGGCACCCCGGTAATCTTTGTCGGCACCACGGTCAACACCCAGGTAGCCGAACAGGTGGCCGCCGATACCGGCGCAGCCCTGGTACCGCTGTATACCGGCTCGCTGAGTGGGGTAGACGGCCCGGCACCTACCTACCTGGACTTGATGCGTTACGACATGAGCGCGATCATCGGAGGGCTTGCCGAGAACTAGTTTTAACATTCACTGAACAAAGTTCATTAAAAAATCAGGTGGCGTACCACCTGATTTTTTATTTACTTCATTCTTCAGGATAAGATCATGTGAGGGGGTTTACATCCAGTCGCGGCGGCGCATCCATCGGTACATGGCAATCGGGATGGCGACCAGGCACAGGCTGATGATGATAAAGAAAAGCAGCCCATTCACGGTATAAAGGTCAAACTCCTTGCCAAAGAAGTTCATCCCGAAAAAGCTGGTGATGAACGAGACCGGCATGAACATGGTGGTGATGGTCGTCAGGGTTTTGACCACCTGGTTCATGCGGTTGTTGGTGGCCGAGAGGTGGATCTCCAGGGCGCTCATCAGCAGCTCGCGCAGGTTCTCGGTCAGGTCGTTCAGGCGCACATAGTGGTCGTAGATGTTGCGGAAGAAGTAACGCTGCTCCTTGTTGAGCACCAGGAACTCGTTGTTGGCCAGCTTGCTGAACACTTCTCGCTGCGGCATCATCATCCGGCGGATCTTGAGCAGGCCGCGTTTGAGTGCGAACATGCGCTCCAGGGTGTCAGGTTTGGGTTCGCCGAGGATCTGGTCTTCCAGCTCGTCGATCATCACTTCGATCTCATCAAAAATGGGCAATTGGCCGTCCAGCATGGCAGCGGCCAGCTGGTAGAGCAGATAAGGAGAGCCGCGTTTAATGTAGCGCGGGTCCCGCTGGCAGGATTCCCAGACTTCCTCCAGTGCCTGCACCGGCTCCTGATGGTGGGTCACCATGTAGCCGGGGCCGACAAACACATCCAGTTCGGTCTGGGTGATGAGCTCATCCAGGGAAAGGTCCAAAAAGTTCTCGTGCAGCACCAGGTAAAGATATTTACCCCAATCGTCCACTTTTGGGGTGTTGGTCTTCTCCAGCGCATCTGTCACCGAGAGGGTATGAAACTGGAAGATGTTTTCCAGCAGCATCTGGTATTGGTCCAGGTTCTCTCCGAACAGGTCTACCCACAGCACGCCTTCTTTATTCCCGATCAGCAGGTGGTATTCTCCCTGGTTGACATCTGTGCGAATCTCTCCATCCGGGGTTAAGTAGATTGCCCGACTCATGTGTACCTCCAACGCCAAAATTTGTTCAGCCGCTAATTGAAGTTTAACCGATGATGTTACTTTTGGCTTTTGATATTGATGAATTGTTTACTGGATTTTCTATTCTCTTATCTGGAGAAATTATTCGTCTTGCACTCAAATAAGGTAAAATGACAGGACACTTTCCCATCTGTTGAGGTGGCATGGAACCCGAATATACCCGCGTACAACTAAAGAACGGCCTGACCGTCATGCTCAAGGAAATACACACCGCCCCGCTGATCTCCACCTGGATGTGGTACCGGGTGGGCTCGCGCTGCGAACTGCCGGGGACAACCGGCGCTTCCCATTGGGTCGAACATATGCAGTTCAAAGGAACGCCCAAATACCCCAACGGGGTGCTGGACAAAGCCATCTCCCGGCTGGGCGGCTACTGGAACGCCATGACCCACCTCGACT
>QKGK01000491.1 GCA_003250455.1 Chloroflexota bacterium
GGAAGAGGTAGACGACCGATATTCCTCCAATTAATAGATTGAATTGATCTAATTGAAACAAACGGACGAACTTTGTAGGCTCTAAGTTCGTCCGTTTTTGATATAGTTACCTGGACACCATGGTTTCTATGATGAGGGGGATACAACTTTATGCCTGTGTTTGCGTATAGTGTATTGAATCAAATTACTAAACTGGAAAATGGAGAATATCAATGAGTTATAACACAAACACACGCGCTTTACGGCGTTCAAAAAATAACCGGATCGTGGCCGGTGTCGCAGGCGGGTTGGGAGAATTTTTCGGGATCAGCGCGTTCTGGTTCCGGCTGGCATTGATCATCGCGTTAATTCCCGGGGGCGTACCCGGTATTATGATCTATGCGATCCTGTGGATCATTATGCCAAGTGCAGGGCGATAACGGGGATAACATCAGAAAAATAGTTGCGAAAAAAAGAGGCCGTTCATTTGAACGGCCTCTTGTCTTGAAATAAGATTTGTTAGTTTGTTCCCAATACGCTGATCACACTCGGTTCAGTGGGCGTGTATTTGATCCAGTTGTCTTCCAGGAAGACGATATCCGCATTGGTCTTATCCTCGTTGAGGATTTCTGTGATGGCGATGTTTACCAGGCTGTCCAAGGTCGTCTGGCTGACTGGGCGCATCTCTTTGCCGAGGATCTGGATGATGTGGTAGCCGTAAGTGGTTTGCACCGGGCCGACGATATCGCCGATTTCCCCGGAGAATGCCGCATCTTCAAACTCTGTGATCATTACTCCACGACCAAACCAGCCAAGGTCGCCACCATTGACGCCAGAGGAGGTATCTGTGCTGTACACGCTGGCCAAGTCACCAAAATCTGCGCCATTCTGAAGCTGTTCGATCAAGTCCTGGGCGGTTGCTTCATCGTCAACCAGGATATGCCGGGCCCAAACCTGTTCTTCTTCAGGGGTGATCCCTTTTTGAACCTCGGCGCTCAATTTATCCCGAAGAATCTGGATACGAACCATGTTCTTCATGAAGGCTTCGTCCACATCATAGTCTTTTATCCGGGTCAGGTATTCGGATAATGTGGTTTGATATTCATCTTCTGTGACAGAAGTAGGCAGTGGCACTTCAGTTGCAGCAACCTCTGTGGTTGGTGTAACTTCTTCTGCGGTGTCTGTGCTCTCTGCTACAGTTGGTTCCGGGGTGGCTGTAACCAGCGCGTATTGTGTGGCAGAAAGGGTGGATGTGGGGAGTACTTCCATTGTCGGGGTGCTGGTCGGTACGCCATTTGGGTAGTAGTTGAACAGGGATGTGAAGTAATCATCCACTTCCTGATCTGTCACGGTGATCCCACGCGCGGCTGCCTCTTCCTGGATGAAGACTTCGTCAATCATCTGGTTGAGGATCGTTTCCCCGATCACATCCGGTTCTAACTGGCTTTCAATCGTTGATAAATAGGATAAATACGACTGCTGTTGGGTGGTGTCCGTGATGTTCAGGGCAATTTGATAATACAAATTATATTGGCTGACCAGCTGGTCTCGCTGCAATTTAACCCGGCTTTGGAAATCTTTGGTGACGATCTCCACACCATTTACGGTAACAATTGTTTTTGAGGGGATGATTAAGGCATTGTAAACGAGCCCGATCACGGTGACCAATACTACCAGGCTGACGACAGCAATAGTAGTAATTCGGACGATCTTTCGATATCGTTGTTCACGTTCTACGCGCCCAACTCTACCAAGAGGCGTTTTCTTTTTTTTGTTTTTGTTGAGCATCTGCTTGTCCTCACAAAGAAAGGGCATAGAGGTATTGCACCCTATGCCCTGATCTTTTTTGATGTTTGGTTAGTTGAGCGATTCACCCGAGAACTGGAGGAGTGCCATATGGCGTGCTCGTTTTACCGCCACAGCAACCTTGCGCTGGTGTTTGGCACAAGTGCCAGTCTGCCGGCGTGGGCGAATTTTTCCTTCCCGATTGACAAAATTGGAAAGGAGTTGTGTATTCCGATAATAGATTTTTATTTCAGGGTCTGAGCAAAATTGGCATGAACGCGGCCGGGAGAAATACCGGCGGCTTCCACCACCACGTCTGTCACCCCTGCTTCCACTTTGATTAGACATGTGCTGTTCCTTTTTTTCTATAAGCAGGTTAGTGCATCCAGGCGATCTTTAGAAGGGGAATTCGTCTTCATCCTCATCGAAGAAGTTATCGTCCAGGGCCTCTACATCAGAACCGGCGTCGCCTTCGGCGCGCTTCCGGTTCCCAAGCATGACCATTTCTTTTGCCACAACTTCCACACTGCTCCGACGGTTTCCGTCTTCGTCTTCCCATTTACGGGTTTGCAAGCGGCCCTCAATATAGACCTGTTGGCCTTTTTTCAGGTATTGGTTGCAAATTTCTGCCAGGTTTCCCCAGGCAACAATATTGAACCATTCGGTTTCTGTGCGGCGTTCTCCATCCGAGGTGTTCCACGAATGGCTGGTCGCCACGTTGAAGTTCGTCACAGGCCGACCAGAGGGCGTATACCGCATTTCCGGATCACGCCCTAAATGTCCAATGATCATTACTTTATTTAGACCTCTACTCATTACAAGCTCCACACTTCTAATTGATCGATTTTAGTTATAAAAGTACTATCAATGGGTGCAAATTAGTCTTCCTCTACCTGGGTGATCATAAAGCGCATCACAGGTTCGAGTAAGCGTAAATTGCGTTCCAGTTCAGTGCAAAAACTTGGGGGCATTTCGGTCTGCAAGAAGACGTATTGGCCTTCTTTTTGCTTGCGGATTTCGTAAGCTAGTCTCTTTTTGCCCCACAGTTCAGCTTTGGTTACTTTGCCTTCACCATTTTCGATCAGCCCCTGTACGCGGGCTACAACATCTTTAAAGGCGGTCTCGTCCAGTTCTGGGTGGACAATGTAAGCTACTTCATATTGGCGCATGAAAGGTTCCTCCTTTCCATGGGATTGCCCCTGGACTGGTCGCCAACCTGCCAGGAGCGGAAAGTGAGCAAGAACAGGGCAACCCTGGTTCAGCTCCTTTTCACAATGGATTAGTTTAACATAACTGGCCGTATTTGGGTAGGGCTTGGTTGGTTAATTAAATGTGAGTAAATAAGCGACCAGTGCGTCTAAATCCTCTTCAGAAAGAGTAGTGCCATAGACGGGGGGCATCAAATTGGTGAACCCTTCATTGACATGGGCTCCAGGGTCTAAAATTGATTCCCAGATATAAGACTCTGCATCCATCCCTGCCACGGTATTTCCGGCCCGAGATGCCAGTCCTTCCAAGGCGGGGCCAACCAGCACCTGGGTGCCTTCGGTTAAGTGGCAGGCAGAACAATAGGCCTGGAAGGTTTGCATTCCCGCTTCTATTTGGGGTGAAATGTCTGTAGAGCTGCCAGTACTGCATGCACTCAGCAATAATATCGTAATCCCCAAAATGATCATTGCATAATTTTTTTTCATTTTATTCCTCTAACTGGACGTAAATCCGTTTGTTGATTTTTCCTTTGGACTTATAGTCGGTAATGGCAATTTTCCCAACTTCTGAGGTGTTATGCACATGCGTACCGCCGTCTGCCTGGAGGTCCAGGCCTTCAATTTCCACCACGCGCACCTCGGTGATGCCTTCAGGGAGCAGGTTGATCTTGGTGCGGATCAGGTCCGGGATTTGGAAGGCCTCCTCGCGGGGAAGTATGCGGACTGAGAGCGGGCGCGCATTTTTGACTTCAGCGTTGATTGCAGCTTCGATCTCTGCGATCAGGTCCTGATGCAGCGTCTCGAATTCAAAATCCATGCGCCCTTGCAGTGGTTCCATGTTTCCCCCGGTGACGAGAGCGCCGTAATCGCGAAAGACCACCCCGCAAAGGATATGCATGGCCGTATGTGTGCGCATCAGTTGATAACGGCGATCCCAATCGATGTCACCGGAAACCTGTGTCCCGGCATTCGGAAGGGGGGCGGACTCTTCCAGTATGTGCACTAAATTACTGTTGGCCGGTTTGATCCGCAGCATTTTGGCAGTTGTGGATGGATAGGTAAGGATGCCGGTATCAAAGGCTTGTCCACCGCCGCCGGGATAAAATGCGGTCTGGTCCAGGACAACGCCATGTAGTTCCATGTCAACGGCGGTTACCCTGGCGGTGAAATGTTTGATATAGCTGTCGGATTGGTAGAGTAGTTTGGTCATTCTGGCCTCTCCTGAGGGTGGATAATGCATGGTTGGATTGTATCAAATAAATGGTGTGAAAAAAGGTCGGTAGGGTTCAAATATGGCTGTTGATGGGACATTTGACCCTATTCTAACGGGACAAATAGACATATGGGGAAAGAATAGTTGGGACTACAATATATTCAAAATTATGAATATAAAAAACGAAAAACAAATTTCAAATATTTTTAAGGTGCTGGGGGCGCCGTTTCGTATCAGGCTGCTGTATGCCTTAGGTAAAGGCGAGGCCTGCGTATGTCACCTGGAAGGCGTTCTAAACCGCCGTCAGGCGTATATTTCCCAGCATCTGATGGTCTTGAGGGATGCCGGTATTCTGGAAAGCCGTCGGGACGGTAAATATATTTTCTATCAGGTAGCAGATCAAAAAATATTCGATTTGATCACAGAGGTAGGTGCAATTGTGGGAGTGGATGATAAGTCCTTGCCCATTTTAGAGGAGAGCAAGACGATGGTTTCCTGCTCTTGTCCCAGCTGTACAGAAGATTTGGCAGCTGAATAATATAATCAAAAGTTCAAGAGGAGACACTATGTTGGAAGTAAAAATTTTAGGTTCTGGATGTCCCAATTGTAAAAAACTGGAACAGGTTGCACGTAAAGCCGTGGGGAATTTGGGCGTAGATGCAAATATCGTCAAGGTGACCGACTACGCCGATATTATGGCTTACGATCTGCTCAGTACGCCTGGATTGGTGATCAATGAGAAGGTGGTTTCTGCCGGGCGCATCCCGCCGGAAAGCGAGATCATGACTTTTCTGGCAAATGCACTGGAAGAATAAGCCGAATAACTTCATCGGCTTTTTGAGGAGCCCACATGACCAATATACTTGATACTGTCCTGAGCTTGCTGCAAAGCGGCGCAGGAAATCTGGCTGCCTATTTGGCCGCCCACGTTCTGCTGTGCCTGCTGCCTGCATTCACCATTGCCGGTGCGATGACCGCCTTGATCCCCAAGGAAACGATCACCCGCTACCTGGGGCGCAATACGCCTAAATATATTTCTTACCCGGCCGCAACGGCTGCCGGTTTTTTGCTGGCAGTTTGTTCATGTACGGTGATCCCGCTGTTCGCCGGGATCTATAAAAAAGGCGCAGGGTTAGGGCCGGCGATCACCTTTTTGTTTGTCGCCCCGGCAGTGAATATCCTTGCGCTGACCTATACTGGAACGGTGATCGGGGCGGACCTGGCGATTGCCCGACTGCTCCTTTCGATCGCTTTTGGAATTGGCGTGGGTGTTATTATGGCAATCCTGTTCCAAAAGGAAGATGTTGCACATGATAAAGCCACAGATACCATGTTTGCCGGGCAGGCATCCATGCGGAAATCCACGATGGCCTTTTTGCTCATGTTGGTGGTCCTGCTGGTGGTGGGCACCTTCCAAATTTCGCTGCTGAAAACCACTTATGCCCAGGTTGACCTGCCCTGGACAGGCGTCAACCAGTTACAGGAAACCATGTTCCAGTGGGTGCCTTTCGATGCCACCAAAGGTGAAGAAGGCGTTACCGCACAGGGGGTTGTGTTGATCGGCTTATTGGTGCTGATTGGATTAACTGCCTGGAAAGGCCTGGAAAATATCCATGATGGATTTTCGGTTTGGACTTGGATAGCCACCGGCCTGGTTGGGCTGACCCTTGTGATCGCTTCGCTGGGGGTAGCGCCGCATCAGGATGGGGTGACGCTCAACTTTACCGGGAAATTCTTTGGTGTAGTGTTGAGTGTATTGGTGCTCGCCTGGATGATGGCAAAAAGATTGACGACAGAGGAAATCCAGGGCTTTTTGTGGGAAACCTGGCGGTTTGTTAAACAGATATTCCCCCTGCTGATCGTCGGTGTGTTTGTGGTTGGCATCATCCGCGGGATCATCAAACCGGAATGGATCGAAGCGATTGCCGGGCAAAATACGGTGCTGGGGAATTTTGTCGGCGTGATTTTTGGGGTCTTCATGTATTTCCCCACGCTGGTGGAAGTGCCGATTGCCCAGATGTTCCTGGATTTAGGGATGCACCGCGGCCCGCTGCTGGCTTATCTGATCTCTGACCCGGAACTCAGCCTGCAGAGCATTCTGATCACTGCCTCGATCATTGGGCGTCTAAAAGCCTGGGTGTATGTCGGGTGGGTAGCCTTGTTCAGTACTGCAGCCGGATTGCTGTTTGGTGCCTGGGTGAATGGTACCAGTGTTGTCCTGATTGCCCTGTATCTAGCCGGATTCCTTGCGCTGCTTTCAGCACTGATGTGGTTGTTCAATCACCGGAAGGTGTCTGAACCCGCGGTGGAAGTGAATTAGGAGTTGTTGATCCAACCTTAACCGAATGTTTACATCCCAAACTTCTGCCAGCGGGTAAAATCTCCCTTACTTGTCACCATATTTTTAGTCGGGAGCTACCATGGTTGAATCTGAGCATAAAAAACAGGTGTTGATCCTGTGTACCGGGAATTCGTGCCGTTCACAGATGGCCGAGGCGTTGATCAATGCCAATTTGCCTGACCAGTGGCAGGCAATGAGTGCCGGCACT
>QKGK01000028.1 GCA_003250455.1 Chloroflexota bacterium
GGGAAGCGCAGTTGGTTGGCAAATGCCCGGCGAGGGTCTGCGATGACAACCCGGTAATCCATCTGCCTGGCGAAAACGGACAGTTCCTGTGCGATGTTCACACCGCCCACAATCAGCAGCTGGCGCGCTGGCGGGGCAAATAAAACCAGTTTTTGCGGGGAGGCTGAAACATCCAGGGCTGGGAAATTGGTTGTGTTTTGTGGTGGCTCTGTAACTGAAACCCGCCCGGAATCATCCAGGTCGATCTGATACCAGGTGGGCTTGTCGTTTTGAATGCCCTTTAGAATAGGGAGAAGGGAATCCCAGTTTACCCGGGAAATGAATATCTCGATCTCTCCGCCGCAAGCCAGCCCTACTTCCCAGGCGGTACTATCTGCCACGCCAAATTTCAGGCGCTGGGATTTACCGCTGCGGATGACATCCAGGGATGCTTCGATCACGGCTGTTTCCACACACCCGCCGCTGACAGAACCAGCAAAACTGCCGTCTGCCCGCACCGCCATGTGTGAACCAGCCGGTCGGGGACTTGAGCCCCAGGTCTGGATCACAGTTGCCAGTGCGGATGGAGTTCCATCTGCTTGCCAGGTGAGTAATTGGGGAAGGATCTCTCTTAGCATGATTAAGCTGCGGCTAAAATTTCTTTCAACCGCGGATGGTTTGCATATACCCCCCGGTAAGAAGCCGGCAGCAAGGCCGCGATCTGGCACATGATCTCATCTGTATATTTTTCCAGGAATTCTTCCCGGTCGATCCGGGGGAGCGGTGGAATCTTAAAAGGAGTGCCTACATTTATTTTGACATCCAGCCGCTGGAATTTTTTGAAGCGGATCTTTCTTTCCCGATCTTCGGTGCCGGTAACGCCGAAGGGGACTACCTGTGCCCCTGTCTTGGCCGCCAGATAAGCGGAACCGGATTTGGCTTCGATCAGGGAAGCGTTGGGACTGCGGGTTCCTTCCGGGGCGATGACCAGGATGCCGTTGTTATTTAGCTGGGTGAGCACTTTTTTCAAGGTTTTCACATCCGGGTTGAACCGGTCGATGAACATGAAATTCAGGTGATTGATTGCCCAGCGAAAGAGCGGCACTTGCTCATATTTTTCTGCTACGACTACGATCAGGTTGGGGTGTTTTGCCAGAATCGGGATGGTAGGGACCATAATACCGTCCAGAATGCCGATGTGGTTCCCGGCGAGGATGACGGTACCTTCGGTTGGAATATTGTCCATCCCGATGATCTCTCGTTTGGTTGTTATGCCAAAAAATACCTTTAATAAGAAAATGATAAATTTTCGAATCATGACATTAATTTTCTTCAGGGATATGCGGCGTTCCTTTGAGTTCCAAAGGTTCCTGGTTTCTGCGCATCCGCAGGTTGAGGAACTCGACCAAAATGGAGAAGCCCATGGCAAAGTAAATATAGCCTTTGGGGATTTCCTGCCCCAAACCTTCTGCTGTAAGGGAGAAACCGATCAGCAGCAGGAAGCTGAGCGCAAGGATCTTGATCGTGGGGTGGTGGCTGATGAAATCGCTGATGGTATCTACGGAGAGCATCATGATACCTACAGCGATGACGACTGCGGCGATCATCACAATAACGTGGTTTGCCATCCCGATCGCAGTGATCACAGAATCGAGCGAGAAAACAATATCCAGCAGCATGATCTGAACGACCACATTGGTCAAACTGGGGGCTTTTGCTTTTGAGTCACTCTTTGCTTCGTGGCCTTCCAGTTTCTCGTGGATCTCAAACGTGGCCTTGCCAAGCAGGAAAAGGCCGCCAGCCAGCATGATCAAATCTCTGCCGGAGAATTCCAGATGCGCCACTTCAAACAACGGTTCGGTGAGGCCGATCAGCCAGCTTAGTGAAAGCAGCAGGCCAATCCGCATGAGCATCGCCAAACCCAAGCCCATCTGGCGGGCTTTATGTTGATCTTGGTGGGGAAGTTTATCTGCGAGGATGGTAATGAAAACGATGTTATCGATTCCGAGGACGATTTCCAGAATTGTCAGGGTGAGCAGGGAAATCCAGGTTTCAGGTTGTGCAAGCCATTCCATAATGTATTTCTTTCTCCTTCAAAATCAAAAAAAGTCGATTGCTTTATTAAACCCTAATTGATGTGGTTCGTTCCCACTCGATCCATTATACCGAAAAATTGAGGGAAACTGCCTCATGGGAAATTAGATATTTATCCCTCAAAGCGGCGAATGACTTCCTGAAGGCTTGTATTGCTGCCCAAGAGGCTCAGACGGTCTCCGTATTTTATCCGGGTATAACCCTGGGAGATGAGGGTCTCTCCATTACGTTCAATTTGCAGCAGCAGCACATCCAGCGGAAGGCGCAGGTCCCTGACCGGGGTATTGTTGATGTCCGGGTTGGTGACTGTGATCTCGTTTACTTCCCGGTCTTGTTCAATCTCAGAACCTAAAAGGAGGGATACAGCATTGGGCGAGCGGACAAAGTGTTCCAGTAAGTTGACCATCGCCGTGGAGGGGTGTACAGTGAGCGCGTCCAGCTGGTGGAATTTTTCAATTTCTGTGCGTTCATTCACGCGCACAACGACATTCTTGATACCAAAATTCTCATATACGCAGTCTACCAGGCAGTAGTTTTCCTCATCAGTGAGCATTGTAACCACGGTATCGGTTTTATCGATCTCAAGCGCGCGGAGCTCATCCGGGGTAAGCTCTTTGATCGGCCTGATCTCCACGCCCTCATGCTCCGGGATCTCCGGGTGTCCATTTTCATTGATATAGGCGATCTTCACCTGCCAATCATGGGCGCGCAGTTCGCGTGCCAGCGCCAGGGATTGGTCCTCCAGACCAAAGATGATCACATCCCGCACACCGTCAAAAGCCTGTGGTTCTGCTTTTTCGTGAGATTCGCCCACTCTGCGGGTGGCGATCTTATGAAGTGGCGGCCCAATGATCTGGTTGATGACGATCACGGCAATGGCAATGGTGGCAAAGGTATTCCCCATTTCCGGGAATTCTACGGCAACATCTTTTGCCAGACCCAGCCCGACTCCGGCCTGGGTGAGAAAAGCCATCCAGTATAGGCGGTTGTGTTTGGGCGGGTCTCCGGCGATCTTCCCCCCGGCAAACGAACCGAGGAATATACCTACCAGACGGGCGCCAAACAATGCCAATGCAATTGACCATGTGGCCAATAAGGTGTCCAGTTCCAGTTCAGCACCTGTCAGGGTGAAGAAGATGATATAGACGAATGGACCGGTATCATGCAAAATCTGGAGGAACTCGTTGCGGTGTTTGGAGTAATTGACCACCACAAAGCTGGCAATCATGGCTACGAGGAGGGGCTCGATCAGGAGTTCGTTTCCCCATTGATTATGAGAAAAATTGCGAAACCAGTGGGAGAACCAATAGATCATATATCCAGTGCCCAGGGTCAGGACGGTTTTGGCCAGAGCGTGCATTTTGAAATAAAAGATCAGCTTGAGAATTTGTGCTACCAGGATCCCAAAAACAACATTCAGGGACAGCTCCAAAACCAGGAGGAGTAAAAATAACCCATTAAGGGAAACCCCTTCGAAGGCTGCGTCGGCCATGGAGGCAGTGAGTGCGAAAACAAAAATGACCACCACATCGGAGATGATGGTGACCCCCAGGGTGATCTGCGTAAATGGGCCTTTTGCACGCAGTTCCTGGACGATGGCAATTGCAGATGAAGGGGAGCGTGCAATCAGAATAGAAGCCATCATCATCGAAATGGCGATGCGTTCGAAATCTCCCAATGAGGTCATGATCGGAATTGTGCCGCTCATCCAATAAAACACCAATGAACCTATGACAAAGGTCAGCACCGAAATGCCGGCTGTCAGCCAGGTGAGGCTGCGCATCCTGGATCTCAGGTCGTTAATATTCAGTTCGCTGCCAGCGGCGAAGGCGATAAAAGCGAGAGAAACCTCATCGATCCAGAGGAGTTTGGAAACCATTTCATGGGAAAGCAGACCCAGGACAAATTGCCCTGCGACAATACCAGCGATCAGATAGCCTGTGATCAGCGGTAAGCGGGCTTTTTTAAAGCGGTTGCCTATTTCTCTTGAGGATAAAGCAATAAAACCAAATACGGCGATGGGGATGATAACGTCCATGGTAGACGGCTCTCCTTCTGGTATGCGATGAAGGTTTGTTCAGAAACCCAAGTGACATCGACTACTAAAGAAACGAAATACTTTGACTAAGATAGAAAATACAGTTTCCCATTATAACCTGAGGAAAATAACGGAATTCCCTAAAAGTCAGAAAATAACAGATATTTAACAAATGAGAGGTTGGTAGGTTAGACGCCGGAAAACAAGGTTTTCTTTCTCACATAAAAAACATCCTTCCTGTTGAAAAATTCGAAAATAGGTGTAAATTGAATTTCAGAAATACCGTTTTGTGAAAAGAAAAAGGTATACTGATATTGGTGTTGATCAATCTTCTCAGATTTTCCTCTACTGCCACCATCACTGCTTTAATGTATTTATGTTTCTACAGTGGTTTCAAGATAATGGAGATTCTATGTCTCAGGATGACCAAATTATGAATGAAAACAAATCGTCAGTTAAGCTTGCACATCCGTCCGGATTATCGCGGATATTCTTTCGTTCCCCCATCTTGTTTTACCGCTTAAAACTGGGTTGGCTTTTTGGAAAGCGAATACTCTTGCTAGAACACCGCGGTCGCAAATCAGGGATCACCCGAAAGGCTGTAATTGAGGTAGTTGATCATGATGTACAAATAGGTTCCTATATAGTCGCTGCAGCCTGGGGTAACCAGGCCGATTGGTATAAAAATATCAAAGCACAACCAAATGTAACAGTCGAAGTTGGCACAAAGCGGTTCGCTGCCTTTGCCAAGATACTCTCGGCTGACGAAGCCGCCCAACACCTTAACATTTACGCAACCAAGCATCCCTTCGCTTTTCGGCAACTTGGCTCGATTCTGTTCAATTTAAAATCGCGCGACCCGGAGCAAATCATAAACTCAATGACCGAGGCTATTCCTTTCGTTGAGTTCATTCCTGTGAACGAAAAAGCTGCCTAACACAGCGTGTACAGGACAGCTGGTTCCAGTTTGTCTCACCACCCGGGGGTTGCCCAAACCTTTGCATTATTAATAACTAACACCCTTTGGCAATCTTGCCAAAGGGTGTCAGGGTAAGTCAAATTTCACACTATGAGATTTACAGTTTTGGACCAGCCGTTACAACATCTGCTGGGCTGTCCGGGGCAAACTTTTTGAAGTTATCGATGAATCTGGCGGCAAGCTGTTTGTATTTGTGGTCGTATTCGGTTTTGCTCGGCCAGGATTTGGATGGGTAAAGGACATCCTCGGGGACATCCGGGCAGGATTTGGGCACCTGGAACCCGAAAATTGGATCCTGGTAATAGTCCACGTTGTCCAGATCGCCGTTCAATGCGGCTGAGAGCATGTTGCGGGTGTGGCGGATGCTGATACGCTTACCAATCCCATAAGGGCCGCCGACCCAGCCGGTGTTAAGCAGCCAGCAGGTCACGCCATAGCGGTCCATTTTACGGGTGAGCAGGTCTGCGTAGTATACCGGGTGGTGCACCATGAAAGGCGCGCCAAAGCAGGCACTGAAGGTGATCTCAGGTTCGTCACCCAAACCAACTTCTGTCCCGCCAACTTTGGACGTATACCCGGAAATGAAGTGGTACATGGTCTGCTCTCGTGTCAGCCGGGCAATGGGAGGAAGTACGCCCTGGGCATCGCAGGTGAGCAGAATGATATTCCTGGGGTGCCCGCCGGTTTTCTCTGGTATGGCGTTGCTGATATATTCCAGCGGGTAGGAGGCGCGGGTGTTTTCTGTCAGAGCTTCGTCGTCCAGATCGATCTTACGGGAGATCGGGTCATAGACCACATTTTCCAGGATGGTGCCAAATGTGCGGGTGGTGGCATAGATCTCGGGTTCTGCCGTGGGGGAAAGCTGGATCACTTTGGCGTAACAGCCGCCTTCAAAATTGAAGATGCCCTTGTCGCTCCAGCCGTGTTCATCATCCCCGATCAGCAGGCGGTTGGGGTCGGCTGAAAGAGTGGTTTTACCAGTTCCGGATAGGCCAAAGAACAGGGCGGTTTCCCCTTCGTGGGAGGAGTTGGCTGAGCAGTGCATGGTCATCACGCCTTCTTTGGGCAGGAGGTAGTTCATCACGGTGAAGATGGATTTCTTGATCTCACCGCCATATCCAGTGCCCCCGATAATCGCCAGTTTGGCTTCAAAGTTGATGATAATGAAGGTGGAAGAGCGTGTCCCGTCAATGGGTTCAAAGGCGTTGAATGAAGGCACCGCCAGCACAGTGAAGTCGGGCACATGCTGCCGGTAATCTTCACGTGTCTGGGGCAGGATGAACATATTGCGGGCAAAATGGCTGTGCCAGGCGTATTCTGTCAGGATGCGTATCGGCAGCCGGTATTCTTCATCTGCACCGGCAAAACAATCCTGCACGAACAGGTCTTTTCCCTGGAGATAGCCAGCCATGCGGTTATACAGCTGTTCAAATTTATCCGGGCTGAGGGGGCGGTTATATTCTCCCCACCAGATATCGTCTTCCGTGGAGGGTTCACGGACGACGAATTTGTCCTGTGCGGCGCGGGCGGTATGGCTGCCGGAATCGACGACCAAGGCGCCCATTTTTGAGATGTGCCCCTCTCCCCGGAAAATGACCTCTTCGTATAATGATTCGGTAGGAAGGTTCCAATAGACT
>QKGK01000208.1 GCA_003250455.1 Chloroflexota bacterium
CCAATCTCATCCAGCACCATATCGATACTTTCCAGGCCGTTCTCTTCGTGCGCCACCAGCGCCTGGCTGGCCTCTTTGCCCATCCGGTCGAGGAAATAAGTCATAAAAAGAAAGGAAGCGCCGTAATGAGCCGCTGTTGAACCAGAGTCATTCGGCCAGTCATTTAGCTGGATGTCGGTATTGGTGGTGTAGTAGTAGTCAAACCCACCCGGGTCGAAGCCGTTGATCAGGGTGGAGACCTCCGAAAAGCCCTCATTAACCCAGGAGCTTTCGTTGCGGTCGCGATACCAGTGGATCATGTGCTGGAACTCGTGCGCCAGCACCCCATAAGTATATTCGCTCCCCAGCGGGGAGTTATCCGAATTGAATACAAACATCTCGTGAGCGTTGGAATATTCTTGCGCCAGCGGATGCTCCGAGTCGGCAGAGACGAAATATCCTGCTGTGGAGAAACCAATCCCCGGCATATACAGGATGTAGATATGCGGGTCGCCATCGATCCCCGGGGTCCACTCGCTGCCAAAAAATTCCCGCGTGGTGGGGTAAATGTCATTTTCAAACGTTTCTGCCAGGGCTTCCAGGTCATCTTCCCGGTAAGTCACCCCTTCACCAATCCAGAAATAGGCGTGGTCGGTCACGTAACGGAGGACAGCCGCATCCCTCGAAGTCGTATTCGTATCTGTATTAAAAATCCAGAAAGACTTGCGCTCTCCCACCTGGTAAGGGACATCTTCATCGATCAGAAACTCCGGGACGCTGTCTACTCCACCCAGGCGCACAGCCAGGTCAGCGGGATCATTTTCCGGTACAACAGTGTTCTCAAGGGTATCCAATGTGTCCAAAGCCAAACCATCGTTGCCTTCATCCACTTCCCATTCTTCCAGCAAATGGACGGTTGGCGTTGGTTGGGAAGACTGGACAACCGTATAATCAATGTTCTCGCTTTGCTTCAACCACTGGCTGAAGGCTAAAGTCCCGCCCCCAAATATGGCAAAACAGCACAAACAAACGATCAAAAGGCTGCCGATAATAATACCTATAATTAATCCTTTTCGATCTTGCAAGAAATTACTCCTTTATGTCAACATCTGTGGAGGATACACCTGAACCCGCATTGGCGTAACCCACAACCATACCCAGCATCGTCCAGATCACCGGTGAAGTGAGAGTCGATTGGGTCATCAGTCTCAGCGCAATCGATGCCCAGGCGGTCATTCCGGCTGCCGCAACAAACGCCAGAGACATCCGGTTGGAAAGTGCCATTTTACGGATACTGCCCAATATCGAGATCATAAACGCCAGGTAAAGCCAAAACCCGACGATCCCGGTCTCGGAAAGAAAGCGCACATACATATTGCGCACATTGGGCATCAGGTGCGAATCCGGGCTCAACTGCTGGGCGACTTCGTAAGCGCCCGAAAGCGCCCAATCGGGCAGCTGATCGAACAGGTAAAAGCTGCTGCCGCCCAACCCAACACCAAACCAGGGATGCAGGCTAAACACATTAAACCCGGCAACCGAATAAGCATAGCGCGCCCCGGCAGCCACATCTTCAAAGTACCCTGCCAGCCCGCTGCTGAGATCTGCGTTCCACAGGTTGGAAAAGTAATCCAGTCGGTTGAACCACCAGAGCGCCCCAACCAGGATCAGCACGATCAGCAGCAGGATAGCCACCCGGAGCCATAAGCCCCGCCGTTCAGTCGATTTGAATGGCGACCAGAACCACGCCCACACCCGCCTGATCAGGTCCCTGCCCACAGTAACTTTAGCGACAGCTACTGAAAACACCAGGCCGAGGATCCCGCTCCGGGAATAGGTCAGCAGCAGCAAGCCCAGCGCCCCCACGACCAAAACCGGTTCCAGCCACTTATGGCGGGTTGCCCGGTAATTGGTGATCACGGCTGCGAACAGCCACGGGAAATACAGGATGGTGATCTGATCACCCAACCAGGAGGGTTCATAGGCAAAGCCGGAAACCCGCTGATCCAAAATCCCGCGGATAGAGATCGCCAGCTGAATCTTATTCAGGGCTTTCACGCTGATCAGGGAGGTGTTTTGGGCAACCGCCTGCAGCACCCCCCAACAAATCGTGATCGCCAGCCCGGCATACAGCCAGGGCAGCGAGCGGCGCAAAAAATCCTTTGACCCGGCCATCATCACCGCCACGCTGAAAAAGCCCATCCCGATCAACAAAGAGAGCCAGGCCCGCAGCGCCCACTCCCAATAGGAATGCCCGCGCAGTGCCAGCGGGGCGTAAAGTCCGCCCAAACCAGTGGAAACAGCCGCCGCCAGCAGGAACGCCAGCAAGGGGGTCAACTCTGCCGGCCAACGCAAAGACCTGGTTCGCAACAAATACACGCCCAGCAGCGGTACCAATAGCGCCAGCGGCAGAAAGGCAAGCGGCCGTACCTGGGTAGAGCCGATCACACTCGGCAGCCACCTGAAACTTGAAACCGGCATGAACAGCAGCACTATCCCCCAGAGCAGCTGCATCCATTTTTCCAGGCGGTCATTACTCAGCCAGGCGTTCATCTTCCCCTTTGCCCTTGATAAACATCAATGTGAATAAAGCCAACCCGCAGGCTCCTATCACCGAACCGGCAAACAAATATATGGAAATCGGGACGTTGCGTGTGGCCTGCAGGCTGCTGGTCTGGGACAGGGAAACCTCAACATACGGAGAGATGCCCGTAGATTGGGACATAAGAGGCGCCAACCGGTCTACCAATTTGCGGGCATCGTTGGCGGTCATATTGGGGTCGTTTTGCAAAATGCTCACGATCTCCTGGCGCTCCTGCTCCAGCTGGCCGGAAATCTCCATTCCTGCCGCCACCTGCTTGGCGAAAACCTCTGCCCAGGCTGACGCAATTTGCGCCGCCCGGTCCGGGTCTTTGTCCTGTGCAATCAGGCGCCATCCGCCATCCGCCGGTTGGCTGAGCTGCAAAATCTCGTCACGCAGCTCCAGCACGCTCACATCCCCCACCTGGTCAGCCACTCCCTGCATGGTCTCATCACTCCAGGCCAGCGCTTCCAGCTTGCGGGTTTCCCGTCCGAGGAAATAGAACTGCTGCCCGGAATCTACCGGCCAGGCTTCTTCCAGGTTCTGGTCTACCACCACGACTGCAGCCGCCCGGTACGGCGGCGGGGACAGGGCGTACACCCCTGCAGCGACAGCGGCTCCCACAACCGCACCTGCCAGCCACAACCGCCAGGACCGCAAAACACGCACAAAAGAATCATGCGAATCCTGAAATAACAAGCCATTCAATAGATTGCTCATCTTAGTCAGCTTCCCTGGTCTGCTGCACACGCTTGCGCCTGCGCCAGGTGACCAGCGGCGCCAGTAGTTTCCTTGCCGCATATTTTACCCCAAGCAGGGAGAGCCGCGAACCGCCGTCCCGCTGGTGGATGTCCATCATCTCCGGCCAGCAGCGGTCGTCTTCCGCAATCGTTTTCGAATCGCTGTGCAGGCGGAAATTGGCCCAGAATGCATCGGGGAGGAACTTAATCGGGTAATGCTCGGCAATCCGCAGCCACAGGTAATAATCCATAGCAAAATACAGCCGCTCGTCCAGCGGCCCGACCTGCTGCCACACAGACGCCCGCCAGAAGGCCGACTGCTGGGGGATATGCACATATCCCCGCTGCAGGCGCTGGTGATCGGTCTGGGCAGCCGGGAAATGCCCGATCACCTGGTCATGTTCATCGATGAAATGCGCTTCGCCATACACCATGCCCACTTCGGAGTGCGCCGTCAGGTATTTCACCGCTTCCGCCACCGCCCCGGGCTGATAGGTATCGTCGGAATTGATCCACGCCAGGATCTCGCCGTTGGCCTGGGCAAAGCCTTTATTGATCGCCTCTGTCTGCCCGCTGTCCGGCTCGGAGACCCAATAGGCCAGCCGGTCGGCATGTTTTTCCAGCAGTGCCACACTGCCATCAGTAGAACCGCCGTCAATCACGATGTATTCAATATTGGGGTAATCCTGAGACAAGACCGATTCCATTGTTTTGGCGAGGAAGGCGGCCTGGTTATAGGAGGGCGTCACGATGGACACCAGCGGCTTTTGATCGTCCATGTTCATTTCCAGTCATCCTCGGTGTAATACTTCGGCCAGACATCTTTGGTCAGCTCGTACACCCGGTCAATTTCTGCTGCTGTCATGCGCTTCTGCCAGTTGCTCAGGTTGCTGCGGCTGTCCAGGTTCACGGAATGGATCGCATCCATCGAAAGCTCGCTCTGGTTGCTGGGAGCGGATGATTCCAGGATCGCCGCTTCCGTTTCCTCAGAGAAGGGAATCCCCAATGATTGGTATAACCCGCGGAAGGTACCGAGCGGGTCCAGCGAGGCATCCTCATGCCGCACAAGATGGAACCCGGGGTGCCGCTGCTTCATCTGCCAGACGGTATGGTACACCAGCCGCCACAGCAGGCTGCCCTGCTCGATGATATCCCCGCCTTGCTGCACCATTTTTTCGATCTCCGCCCGGAAAGGTTCCAGCCAGTCCTGCATCAACAGCGGTTGGGCCAGCAAGTCTTCAAACTGGAAGTCCCAGTCCAGCCGCTTGAGGCTGCTGACATAGGCCGCCGGATGCCGCACCAAAATGACCACCTCGCAGCCCAACCGGTCGTGGAACCAATCCGCCGAGAATACGGCAAAGGGGTCTTTCAATAACACCTGCTGCCCCGCTTTCCTGCCCGCGTTGAAGGCGCGCCAATCGCGCAGCATGCGCCCCACATCCCTCGGGCTGCGCAGGTCGGCAAGCTCCAAAAATGGGTGATATTGCAGCGCCAAGGTTTCGTAGAAAGCGGAAAGGAGCTGCTCCTCATTTTCCCGGCAAATGTAGTGATACCAGCGCGCCACCGGTTTGCGCATCACCCCGCGCCGGTGGAGGACGTTGAGCGGCTCGCTGACATAGGCATACGCCGGGTTGGCCGCCAGCATTTTGCCGATCCAGGTAGTGGCAGAGCGGTGCGCGCCGGTCACCAGGATGGGTGGAAAGGTCGTTTTGGGTGTTTCTTCGCGCTGGGGAAAGATAATATCGGCCATTTTAAGCCCCGACGATGTAGGGTCAGGCTGTACGTAATAGCGGCGGTAAGCCGCTTTGCGCGCCAGGCCGAAGCTGAGGAACCCCAGCAGCGAGAGCAGGATCTGCTTATAGCGCTGCAGGGCAAACTCGGGGTACGTGACCAATACACGGGCATATTCCAGCAGGGCTTTGCCTTCGCGCCCGGCGTCCAGCAGGTAGCGCGCCTGGAAGCGGTGCAGGCCGCCCAACACGCGTTTTTCGGAGGAGGCAATCAGGTCAGCCATTTTCGGCTGGGTTTTGGCCCAATCCAGGATGCGGGCTGCCTCATCCCCAAAGCGCCCGGCCTGGGACATATTTTTGGCTGCCGGGTGGTAGCGCGCCGCCGCCCAGGGCTCGGGGACGTATTTAAGCCTGCTAATTGCCGCCATGCGCAGCCACAGGTGGATATCCAGCAGGAAATGGTACTCCTCTGAAAGCAAGCCAGCCTGCTGCTGGACAGAACGGCGCATAAAGACCGTCGGCTGGCCGATAATGGAGAACGACAGCAGATCTTCCAGCCCAAAGGGGCGGTAGCGGATGGTGTTGACATGCTCCCCGCGGGCGTTGATCGAAAGCAGATCGGCGTAGACGATCCCCAATTCAGGGTCGCCTTCCAGCACCTCCACGGCTTTGCGGATCGTACCGGGCAGATACAGGTCATCCGAGTTCAGCCAGGCGATGTACTTCCCCTTGGCCCGCCGGAAACCCTTATTGATGGCATCCGCCTGCCCATTGTCCGGCTCGGAGACCCACCAATCCAGCTGGCCGGCGTACTTCCGGATGATCTCAAGGCTGCCGTCCGTGGAGCCGCCATCCACCACGAAATATTCGATGTTGGGGTAATCCTGCCCCAGCACCGAGGCAATGGTCTGCTCCAAGTATTCGGCCTGGTTATAGGAGGGCGTTACGACCGTAACGAGGGGGAATTGTTCGGACATAGGGGGTATTATAATGTAGATAGTAACATCATTAATTATCAATCTTTTATTTGTACACTATTGATATTTCAAGCCTAATTGTATTTTTTCCCCAAATATCTCGACTATTTTTATAAATCTTTCCAGGTACTCAGGATGATTTAGAAAAGCATCCTCAACTCGTACAGATGGCCAACGATTATACTCAGCTGATATATTAGCAAATGGAGGTATTTCTATAAGTTCTTTATAAAATTCATGAACAACAGATTCCTCCAGTTGATTGTATAAATACCCAAAATTAACTGTTAAATAACCATTGGTATATATTGAAAACACAGACACGGTTTGTCCATTTAACAAATAGTGAAAGGTCACAGATCCATTAACTGATCCTGTTCCAAACCAAGTTCTATCAGCTTTGGACACTGTCCAATCATAAATTTCCCTATAAATTGCCTGTAATTCTGAAGAGAATTCCTCTTCAAGTTTTGTAAAAAATTCAGATTCGCTCCATCTTCCCCTTCGTGATTGCTTAGTATTTGATTGAGAGAATACTCCATGAAGGTGTGGAACTAAAATTTCTGTATCATTTTTCTGAAATCTTTTTGTTTCTAAAACCGTGAAATAAAATTTAGGATTCCCACAAACACTCAGAAATCTCATCGTTCGTAATAGTTCTTCATTCAGATCATCGACCGCAACAACCAATACAAATGAACCCGTTGATAAATTATCCTC
>QKGK01000098.1 GCA_003250455.1 Chloroflexota bacterium
GTCACGTCGGTTGTGCGCTGACGGGGGTGGCTATGCTGGTCAGCGGGCATGGCTACCCAGAAACGCCCAAAACACTCAACGCAAAGCTCAAAGCGCGCGGGGGCTACGTGGACGCGGCCATCATCTGGGGCGCGGTCACCAGCCTCTATCCGGGTATCGTCTACCGCAACCTGGTGCTGTGCCGCGACACCGCCGCGCCACTGGCCCAGATCGACGCCTACCTGGCTAAAGGTCAGCCCGTGCTGGTCGAGGTGGATAGCTCGCCCAAGGCCGGTCTGCAAAGCCACTGGGTGGTGCTCTACAAGAAGCAGGGCGACGATTACCTGATGCTCGATCCCTGGCCCCATGCGGCCGAGAGCGGACAGGAGGTGGCACTTACCTCGCGCTACAGTCATGGCAAACCGCTCAAGAAGAGCATCACCGCCATTGTCTTCTACGAATGCCTGCAAATTGGATCAGGCGACTCGGAGGATACCGCCTCAACGGAACCAGCTTCACCGGCAGAGTCGGGTACCTACGTCAAGATTCTCATGAGCGCAGAGGCTGGATTGCGCCTGCGTTCCGCGCCCACAACTGCTTCCGCAACCGTTGCTATCGAGCCGCCTGGCGCTTTAATGCGCGTGCTCGAACCCGCGGAGGTCGCCACTCCCAAGGTCGGTGTCTACAACCAGTGGATCCACGTCCGCGACGAGGCCGGGCGCGAGGGCTACGTGGCTGCCTGGTATGTGGAAGAAGGGACTACGGTCCCCCCTGTCGATGACGGGGGGGACACAGGGGGGGCAGATGAGCCGGAACCCACTCCGGAACCAGAGCCAACTCCCGAGCCGGAAGCAGAGCCACAGCCCGAATCTGAAACGCTCACCATCTACGTCTCCCAATCCGTGGGCGACGCGGGTCTGCGTCTGCGAAAGACAGCCAGCATGGGCGGTGCGCTGGTCGCGGTTGAAAAAGCAGGAGCAGCGTTGACTGTCCTGGAACCCGCCGACAAAGCCCGTGCTAAGATCGGGAAGAAGGGCAAATGGATCCACGTCTCAGATCCCAAACGATTGCAAGGCTATGTGGCTGCGAACTGTGTCGAATTGGAAGCCACTCCCGTTGATGAAACGCCCACACCGGCACCTGTTCCCGCACCATCTGTGCCGAGCGAAGTCGAAGTTGAGCCCACAAGCGGGACGATGACCGTCTACGTTACCAGCGCCGCCTCCGCCGGGTTACGGATGCGGGGGGAGCCGAACACAAACTCGTCCACACTCATGATCCTGCCCGCGGGCAGCGAGTTGAAAGTGTTGGGAGGCACGTCCAAATTGATCGGCGTGTATGGCAAATGGCTCAAGGTGCGCGAATCCGGCGGGACGGAAGGGTACGTAGCCGCCTGGTACGTGCGCAAGTAGAGGTTTGACATGAATGTTCACCAGACCGCTAAATTTCAAGTTCAAGAAGGATACCTGGAGGAGTGCGTGGCTGCGATCAATGAATTCGTTGCCTATGTACACGGCAACGAGGCCGATACGCTGCTGTATACATCATTGCAACAAAAGGATGATCCCACGCAATTTATCCATTACTTCATTTTTAAAGACGAAACAGCCCGCGATATCCACGCAAACTCAGAGGCCGTCAAACGATTCACCGGCACCCTATATCCGCGCCTGGTCTCGCCGGTGGAATTCACGGAATATTCTTTACTGACCAGTACACAGCCCGCTCCATAAACAGGGAGAAAGCTATGCTATCT
>QKGK01000197.1 GCA_003250455.1 Chloroflexota bacterium
ACCATCGACAATGTTGATGTGACTGTCCCAGAGGGAACTTTGGTGGTGGATGCCGCCAAGACCGCCGGGATTGATATCCCCGTCTTCTGCTACCACCCCAAGATGGACCCGGTGGGGATGTGCCGCATGTGCCTGGTGGACGTAGGGTTCCCGATGAAAGACCGGGCGACCGGCGAAGCCGTTCTGGACGAAGATGGCAACCCGCAGATCCAGTTTGGGCGCACCCTGGTGACCGGCTGTACGCAGGAGGTCTCTGAGGGCATGGTAGTGGTTGGATATACCGAGAAAGTGCAGAAAGCCCGCAAGGACGTGCTGGAATTCTTCCTCACCTCCCACCCGCTGGACTGCCCGGTTTGCGACAAGGGCGGCGAATGCCCCCTGCAAAACCTGACCATGGCGCATGGGCCCGGGGAATCGCGCTTTTTATATGCGGACAAGAAGCACAACGCCAAGCACGTGCCGCTGGGCGACCTGATCTTCTTGGACCGGGAGCGCTGCATCCAGTGTGCGCGCTGCACCCGCTTCCAGGACGAGGTTGTGGACGACCCGGTGATTGGGTTCTACAACCGGGGGCGCAACCTGGAAATCACCACCTGGTCGGAACCGGGCTTCGATTCCTATTGGTCGGGCAACACCACTGACATCTGCCCGGTTGGCGCGCTGACCACGGCGGACTTCCGCTTTGGCGCCCGCCCGTGGGAGATGCTCTCGGCGGCCTCGCTGTGCACCCAATGTGCTGTTGGCTGCAACACCACCCTCAACACCCGCCGGGAGGCCAAGAGCGACGGCCAGCTGGTGGTCAAACGGGTGATGCCCCGGCAGAACGAGCAGGTCAACGAGCTGTGGATCTGCGATAAGGGCCGCTTTGGCTACCACTATGCCGAAGCCGACGACCGCCTGACCACTCCATTGGTAAAGAAAGACGGCGCATTTGTCCCCGTCAGCTGGGATGAGGCGCTCTCGCTGGTGGCTGAGAAGTTCCAGGCTGCCGGGAGTGACCTGCTGGCTGTGGCCGGCGGGCGTTTGAGCAATGAAGATTTCTTCAACATCGGGCAGCTGGCAGCAAAAGCCGGCGGCAAAGCGGTGTTGTATTCCGAAATGATGGGCGGCGACCTGACCGCCAAAGTGGGTCTGGGCGCGGGCAGCAACCTGTCCGACCTGGGTGCAGGCGACGCCATCCTGGTGGTTGCCAGCGACCTGGAAGAAGAAGCCCCCGTTTACTGGCTGCGGGTCAAGCAGGCCGCCGAACGCGGCGCGAAACTGATCGTTGCCAACCCGCGTGGCACCAAGACCGACCGCTACGCCGATTTCTCCCTGCGCTATGCGTACGGGCAGGAAGCCGCCGTGGTGATGGCCTTGCTGAGCGCCATCTCCCCCAAGCAGCCGAACCTCTCCGACGATGTGAAAGCATTGTCCCGCGAGGGGATGGTGAAGGAAGCCGGTGAGGCGTTTGCCCAGGCGGGCAACGCTGTGGTGCTGTTTGGCAGTGAAGGCACCGGTCTGGCACAGTCCGGGGCGCTGGCGAAGGCCTGCGCCAACCTGCTGGTCGCTACCGGGCACACCGGGAGAGCGAACAACGGGCTGATCGGCGTGTGGGACAAAGGCAACGTCCAGGGCGCATGGGATATGGGCCTGAAACCCAGCCCGGCGCTGGCGGATCAGCTCAAAGCGGCCAAAGCAGCCTACCTGGTCGGGGTTGACCTGGCCGGAGACGCGCCCGCCCTCAAGGC
>QKGK01000322.1 GCA_003250455.1 Chloroflexota bacterium
TACCCGCCAGCTGGCGGAGGGCGATTTTGCCCACGAAGCGCGCCAAACATTGTCCGCGGTGGATGAAGAGCTGAAACAGATCGGCTACGATGCCGCCAGCCACGATGCCGTCCGGCAACAAGTGTCCGGGCTGGAAGCCACCGAAACGGACTACCGCCAGCTGGAAAAAGCGCGCGCCACCCTGGCCCCACTGGGACGCGAGATTGCAGAACTTGGCGAGCAGATCACCAAAGTGGAGACCACCCTGGCCGCCCAGGAAGAGGAACACCAGGCCGCAGCGGCCCAACTGGCCGCCGACCAGGCCGGAGCGCCAGACCTGATCGCCGAGGAGCGCAGGATGCTCGACATGCAGGAGCAGGTCAACCGCGCCCGGCTGGAACTGGGTGCCGCCCAGCAAAAGGTGACCACCCTGGACGTGCTACGCAAGCGCAAAAAGGAACTGGAAGCCGAAAAAGAGCAGCTTGGCAAGCAGGTGGTGGAATACAAGGTGCTGGAACGCGCCTTTGGCAAGAACGGCGTGCCTGCCATGCTGATCGAGCAGGCGCTGCCGCAGATCGAGACCGCGGCCAACCAGCTGCTGGAGAAGCTCAGCGGGGGGATGATGTCGATCCGCTTTATCACCCAGCAGGCCTATAAGGACAGCCGCCGCGATGATCTGCGCGAGACGCTGGATATCCAGATCACCGACAGCGCCGGGCAGCGGGACTATGAAATGTATTCCGGCGGCGAGGCCTTCCGGATCAACTTTGCCATCCGGCTGGCGCTCTCCGAAGTGCTGGCCCAGCGCGCCGGGGCGCGGCTGCAAACCCTGGTGATTGACGAAGGCTTCGGCAGCCAGGACGAGATCGGCCGCCAGCGCCTGATCGAGGCGATCAATACCGTCAAGGAAGATTTTGAGAAGATCCTGGTGATCACGCATATCGAGGCGCTCAAAGATGCTTTCCCCGCCCGGCTGGAAGTGACCAAAGGGCCGCAGGGCTCAACGATAGAAGTGATTTGAGTGCAGTGCCTGGGTATGGGCTGCATATAAGGGAAGACAACATGGAGAACGAAACACAATTGGATTGGAAGCGCATCCGCATGTATATTGCCTTTGCCTTTGGGGTCGCCTGGCTTACCGGGCTGGTGATCTATCTGCGGGGCGGGCTGATGGACAGCCGCGAGCTGATCCCTGACAGCGGGCTGACGGAAGCCTATGTGCTGATGGCGACCGCTTATATGTTCGCACCGGCGCTTGCCCACGTCCTCACCCGGCTGGTCACCCGCGAAGGCTGGGGGAATACCTGGCTGCAGCTGGATGTGCGCAGTTCGTGGCCTTACCTGGCGGCTGCCTGGTTCGGCACCCCGCTGCTGCTGGCTTTTGGCGCGGTGGTGTATTTCCTGATTTTCCCGCAGCACTATGACCCCAGCCTGCAGGTTTTCCGCGCGTTGATGGCGCAGTCTGCGGAGGCGGGCAATTCGGCAGATGCCTCGCCTGGTATGTTTGCGCTGACGCAAATCTTCATGGTGACGCTGATTTCCCCGTTTATCAACCTGGTGCCCGTCTTTGGGGAGGAATTTGGCTGGCGGGCCTATCTGCTGCCCAAGCTGCTGCCGCTGGGGGAACGTAAAGCCTATCTCTATTCCGTCCTGATCTGGGGCGTGTGGCATTTCCCGGTGATCCTGATGGGCTACAACTACGGGCTCGAGTATCCCGGCGCACCCTGGCTTGGGGCGCTGCTGTTCATCTGGGTAGCTTTTATCACCGGGACATTCTTCGGCTGGGCAACCCTGCGGGCCAAAAACCTTTGGCCGGCGATCATCGGCCATGCGGTGCTGAACGGCACGGCTTCCGCCGCGCTGCTGTTTACCTCGGTGGAGACCTCTCCGCTGTTGGGGCCGCTGGTGGTGGGGGTGATTGGCTCCAGCGGTTTCGCGCTGGTAACAGGCTGGATCTTTTTACGGGCCAAGGATGCGCCTGCTGAAGCTCCGGCGACTATAGTGGAGAAGTAATGATGCAGATAAAAGGCGTGATGTTTGACCTCGATGGCACTTTGGGTGATTCCGTACCGGTCTCTGTATGGGCGATTGTGCGCGCCCTGGAGGCATTTAGCGGTAAGACCTATACCTATGAGCAGATCACTGCCCTGTTTGGGCCTACCGAACAGGGTATCCTGCGCCAGTTATTACCCAATCAGGATTGGGAAGCCAGCTACCAGCGTTTTTTGCAGGAGTATGAGGCGCTGCATCAGGAGGGGGATTACGGCGCGTTTCCCGGCATTCCGGAACTGGTAGCCCTGCTCCACGATCATCAGGTGCTCACAGCAGTAGTCACCGGCAAAGGGCTGAATGCGGCCCGCATATCCCTGCGTTACTTTGGCCTGGCTGATACGTTTGACATTGTGGAGGCCGGTTCGATGGAAGGTTCTATCAAGGATGTGTGCATCCGCAAGGTGGCGAATATCTGGCAGGTGCCGCTGGAGGATATTATCTATATAGGGGATGCCGTCACAGATGTGGGGCTTGCCCGCAAGGCCGGGGTACAGCCGATCAGTGCGGCCTGGGCAGGGACGCACACACCTGAAGAGCTGGCTGCCGAGAACCCTTACAAGCTCTTTACCCAGGTGGCAGACCTGCATGCCTGGCTGTCGCAGCAGGTCAACGGCGTTTCCGAATAGCGAGTATTTATGTATCTGGACGAAATTCAGCTCACCCGCACCCTGCCTTGCCTGGCGGAACCGGGCAAAGTGCAGATTATCGGCACGCCCTCCCGTTCGCTGGAGGAAGTCATCCCCTACCTGGCGACCCTGCCGGGGATTGTGGCATACAACCCGGAACGTCTCAGCCTGACCTTCCGGCGCAGGCCGGGGTTTCTGACCCTGCTGATGGACAAGGTGGTCATCACCCAGGTGAAGGATAACGAGGAGGGGGCAGAACTGCTCCACAGCCTGGTGGAGGCGATCAATACCACCTGGGACCAGCGGGAAGAACTGATGGCGGTCACCCGGCCTTCCCGCATGCTGCGCCCGCTGGATATTTATGCGCTGCTGCCGCAAACCAACTGCGGGGAGTGCGGCGAGGCGACCTGCATGGCGTTTGCCGCCAAATTGTTCATGCGCGAGCGGGCAGCGGACGAATGTCCGCCGCTGAGCGCTGACCCAGGCTTTGAAGACCGCCGGACAGCCCTGGACGCGATCACCTGACGCGGCCTTCCCGTAGCGCATCTTCTCTTAATTCCACTTTTTTGGGAGTGGTGATTCTGGCGGGGTAAATACAATAGTAGAAATTCGATAGGGTTCAAAGTCATTATATTTGTGTCATGCCCGCGCAGGCGGGCATCCAAGGGAGGCGTGTGTCACTGGATTCCTGCCAGAACGATCGAGTAAGCTTGATTCAGCGGGAGTAACGCGAACTTGGTGTTGTTGTATGCCTTCAAAACCTACTAATTTCACCATCTCCTTTTTTTTAAACCCATTGCATAGCAGATAAAAACCGAATAAATTTTTATTGAACCTCGTTAATACCCAATGGCTAACCGACAAATACTAGGAGTAGATAAAATGAAAAAGATTTGGATGATTGCTGTATTGGTAGTGGTTTTGGTGTCCCTTTCGGCCTGCGCTGCCGGGCCGAATGAGATGGTGGCCCAGCCCAGCCCGGATGGGGAAGTGGCCGGGTTCTGGCTCGGGCTGTGGCACGGCTTTATTTCCTTCTTCACGTTCATCGTGTCACTGTTCAATGACAACGTGAACGTGTACGAGGTGTACAACAACGGAGGATGGTATAACTTTGGCTTCATCCTCGGGGTCAGCATGTTCTTCGGCGGCGGCGGCAACCGTACCCGCACCCGCACCAAGGTGGTCTACCGCGACCGGTAGGATTCCACCCAAATAAACGGGAGATTCGGGCAGACAAAGCCGCCTGAATCTCCCTATGCGGGGCTATAATAAAACCAGCATGGACACACGCATCGATTATTCTCATCCCCCAGACCCGGCAGCCGCCGGGTTGGACTCACAGGCCATCCAGCCGCTCTCAGACCTGTTTGACCGCATGCTCGCCGAGGGGCTGCACCCGGCTGCCCAGATGGTGGTGCTCAAGGACGGCCAGGTGATCTTCGATCGGGCAGCCGGCCAGGTTAATGGCAAGCCGGTTACGCCGGAAACGCCTTTTTACGGCTTCTCGGTCTCCAAAGCCTTCACCGGAATGTGCGTCCACCGGCTGATCGAGGCGGGGAAGGTTTCGCTGGATGCGCCGGTAGCGGAGTATTGGCCGGCCTTTGCCCAAAAGGGCAAGGGGGAAGTCACCATCCGGCAGGTGTTCCTGCACCTGGCCGGGGTGCCTGCCATTCACCGCACCGACCAGATCCCCCTGTGGCCTTCCTGGAAGCTGACCATGGCAGCGGTTGCCAGACTTCCGCTGGAATATCCGCCCGGCACCAAAAACGCCTATCATGCTGTTACCTATGGGTTCATCCTGGGAGAAGTTGTGCGGCGGGTCAGCGGGCTGCGCATCGACCGCTACTTTGACCAGCATTTTGTCCGCCCGCTGGGGCTGAAGAACACCTGGCTGAAAGTCCCGGCAAACCAGCTGAAACGGGTGCCCGAACTGGTGTGCGGGGCAGAAGACCAGGAAACGCTGGTGAGGGTGTTCAACCTGCGACCCATCCGCCGTGCGCTGATCCCGGCAGCCAGCCTGCACAGCAGCGCCCGCGAGATGGCCATCTTTTACCAGATGCTGCTCAACCAGGGCCGCTACGGCGGGGTGACGTTCGTGCGCCCGGAGACGGTGGCACAGGCGACTTCGCTGGGATATGCGGGGATGGACGTGATCAACCAGCGCTATTCAATGTGGGCGTATGGCTTTCATCTGGGGGGACGGGCGACCATGCCGGAGGAGGGGGAGTCTTCCTTTGGAGACCGGAGCACACAGCACACCTTTGGTCACATGGGTAACCGCAGCAGCATGGCCTGGGCAGACAGCCAGCACCGGCTGGTAGTGACCTTCACCTGCAACCGGCTGCTTCCCTATGACGATACCCGCCGGCGGTGGATCAGCCTGAACAACGCCGTATGGGATGCAATTGGGGTTTAAAACACGCTATTTTTCGATCTCGATGGTGACAATTTTGGGGAGCGCTAACCCGGCGGCAACTTCCACGGCTTTGATGATCCCTACCGGGACGGGGCAGGCCGCGTGGGTGCAGTACTCGGTGGCTTTGGAGAGAATTTCGCGGGCGCCGCGCTTGTAGGAGATCTCTTCCAGGGCATTGACCGCTTCCAGGTCTTCGGCCAGCTTCTGGATGTGCTGGCATCCGCTCTCTATTTTCAGCGTGACCTGATATTTTTCTCCCCGCGTTGCTTCTACATCGGTATGAAATCCACAATTCCCCGCTTCGATATGCGCTTTGGCCATGATGGTGCTCCTGTGTATGTATTAATAATGGGTGCTGCTATTTACGGATAAAGGTTGGGGTGACCGAGTAGCCCAGTTTTTCCACCCGGTAGCTGGTTCCGGCAAGAAACTCGTCCACGGCGTTGGTCTCTCCCTCGGCGCTGCCGTAATCGTCCAGCATGACAATCCCGCCCGGCACGACCCGTTCGAAGAGGTTTTCCAGGATGCACTTTGTGGCATCATACACATCCACGTCAACGTGCAGCAGGGCGATCTTGAGTTCGGGGTGGTCGGCTGCGTATTGGGGCAGCGTCTGCAGGATGTTGCCGGCGACCAGTTCGTAATTGGCGACATTCTTGTAAGCCAGGATCTTCTCGAACTCGTCTTCAGAAACGCCTTCCCCGGCAGCGCTGACAAAATTGGTCACAAACTCGCGGTCTGCGGCTTCGTCCGGCACCGGGAATTCGCCAAAGATATCGAAACCAATCAGCTTGCGGGAAGCCTGGCTTTCGAGGATCTCGCGGTAGGCGGCCAGCCGGATGAAGGAAACCCCTTTGAAGATTCCGCATTCAACGACATGTCCCGGCAAAGCGGCGATGGAGCGATACAGCTCATATTGGGCGATGGCTTTGCCAATCCGGGCGGGTTCGCTGGTGAGGTAAAAGCCATTTTCGTAGTCCCAGCGTTTTTCGATATCGAAGTTGAGCAGTTTTTTGTCCATGCGGTCTCCACAGGGTGCGGGTTTGTGCGTGGATTATATCACCTGCGCGGAGGTTGGGGAAAATGAAATGAAGGTGGGAGTGGCGTTCTGGCGGGGTAAAGACAAGCTTGGAAATTCGACCGGATCCAATTTAGTCATATCTGTGTCATGCCCGCGCAGGCGGGCATCCATGTAACAGGCGTATGGTACTGAATTCCCGATATAACCATTTGGGAATCACACGGGGAAGTAGGGAGACCATAATCTTTTTTGCCAAGTGAGAGAAGAAAATGACTGGAAAAATGTGCGCTTGATAGCGAAAGTGCAGGCAGTTCCCTTTGAGAGAAATCAAGCCCGGTTGTTGATATTTGTAATTTTATAAAACAATAATTAATAAACATTAATATAGTATTGAAAATATTAAATATTATGTTACTATATTCAATATAAGTAAAACAATACTTTAACTTTATTTATAATAATGTTTGATTTTTTAAACCAAACCTGTTATGGTGCTCAAAAGGAAGAGAAAATGGAAGCTGTTGAAAAGAAAGAACCGATTATTTCCCCCATCCTGCGCTGGTTCATGTTTGCCATGATTCTGGCGAACATTGCCGCTGCCATGTACCC
>QKGK01000259.1 GCA_003250455.1 Chloroflexota bacterium
AACACGTTGCCGTACACCTCGCCGGAGATGACCACATTATTTCCGCCGGCAAATAGGTCGCCTTCCACTACGCCTGCCACCAGTACATCCTCTCCGCCGATGAACAGGTCGTCTTCCACCACGTCGCGTTCCTCCAGCACAGCATCCGGGTCTCCTTCGATATACTCACCGGCGTGCACGGTCGGGGTGATGGTGAGGGCAAACAGCAGCGTCAACGCAAAAACAGCCAGCAAGCGGCTTACATTTGCCCAAAATTTCGTTTGAGTTTTCATTCCTATCTCCTTCTTGTTTTTTCCTGCAAAGTCCAAGCACAGACTTTGATATTTAGCGGTTCTCACTTCCCTATACGGGAATCCGGCAAAAAAGTTGTATCCCGGCCTCTGGTGAACTACTAACCCGAACCTGGAAGCCCTGTTCGAGCAGCCCCCCGACCAATGAAATATAGCTTTCTGCCTCCAGTTCTCGCTAAAAAGTGGCTCGTTTGGGTCCTTTTTTGATTGCCGCCAAATTTGTAAAAATCTATGCAAACCTATCAAAGCTGATAAAACTTACCTGTGAAAAAATGCGCATATACCCTATACTCCCCTTGCTATGCCGAACACACACTCCCTTAAGAAAAAAGTTGTCATTATTGGAGGCGGGATCACCGGGCTGGCCGCAGCCTGGCACCTGCAATCCTACTCTGAAGAAGCCCTGGAGATCACCCTGATCGAAGCCGCACCCTTTTTGGGCGGCAAGATGCACACCCGCACGCTCCAAAAGGATGGCGCATCCTTCATCATCGACGCCGGGCCGGAATCATTTGTCACCCGCAAGCCGGAAGCCTGGCAGCTGGCCCAGGAACTGGGTCTGGACGGGCAGATCGTCAATCCCGGCAGCGAGACCCGCAATATGTATGTGCTCGATGAGGGCACGGTCAAGAAGATCCCGCTCTCGCCCCCGGCGTTCGTCACGTCAGACCTGCTCAGCCTGCGCGGCAAAGCCCGCATGATCCTCGAGCCGTTCATCCCCGCCAAACGGGACGATGAAGACGAATCCCTGGCCGGGTTTGTCACCCGTCGCCTGGGGCGCGAAGCCCTGGATAAAATGCTTGGCCCGGTGCTGGCAGGCATCTACAATACCAGCCCGTAAACCCAGAGCATCATGACCACCTCCCCGGTGATGCGGGAGATGGAAAAGGAGTACGGCGGGCTGTTCAAAGGGGCGCTGGGTCGGATGCGCGCCAAACGCAAAAATCCGCCGCAGGAGCCGCGTCCGCCGGCATTCATCACCTTTAGCGGCGGCGCGCAAGACCTGGTGGACGCCCTGGAAGCCCAACTGGGTGCGTCCCTGCTCACCGGCGTGCGCGTCACGGAAGTATTGGCCGACGGAGACGGCTTCCGGGTGGTGTGCGAAGACCACGCCGACCTGCCCGCAGACGCTGTCATCCTGGCGGCCCCCGGCAACCAGACCAGCAAGATGCTGGCACACGCCGCCCCCCAAGCCGCCGAGCGCATCGCCCAAATCGACCATCAGAACATCGGCACCGCCACGCTGGTCTTCAAGCCCGGCGATATTACCTTGCCCTACCCGATCAACGGGCTGATGATCCCCCGCAGGGAAAAACGCCATATCGACGCCATCACCTGGACGAGCAACAAGCCGCTGGAGCGCGCCCCGCAGGGCTACGAGATGCTGCGGGTCTTCTTTGGCGGCGCAGACCCCTCCATGGCAACCCTGCCGGAGGAGAGGTCATCAGCGTGATTTTGGCAGAGCTTGAAGACATCCTGGGCATCGGCGCACAACCCTATGCTTCGGCAGTATTCACCTGGCCGGAGAGCTTCCCCCAGGCATTTGTCGGTCACCAGGCCCTGGTAGACGGGATCGAAGCCCTGCTTCCGGCAGGCCTCTGGGTGGCGGGCAGCTCTTACCGCGGCATCGGCGTGCCGGACTGCATCCGGCAGGGCCGCCAGGCCGCCGATCAGGTGATCGAACATCTATTTGAATCGTCTGCCTCGTTCACCGGGGTAGTTTAAACACAATAACCCACCATCTAGGAGAAGCTCGTGAAGAAAGCAATCCCCATTTTTAACAATATCCGCCTGGCATTGTTCCCCATCGGCTACGGCATGATCGGCGCGCTGGTCGGCGGCACCCTCAACCGGGTGTTCATCGCCGATATCGGCATGTCCGCCTCGCTGGTCGGGCTGCTGTTTGCCATCCAGTACCTGGTCTCCCCGGTGCGGGTCTGGCTGGGCTACCGCTCGGACGGCTTTCCCATCCTGGGCAAGCGGCGCGAGCCTTATCTGATCCTGGGCACCCTGATCCTCGGTGTGGGGATCGGCGTTGCCGCCAATATAGCTGTTTCCCCTGCCACCGCACAGGCCGTGATGATCCTCGGTATGGTGCTGGCTTTTATCATCTACGGCATCGGGCGCAACCTGGCGCACAATTCCTACCAGGCCCTGCTGACCGACAAGTTCAGCGCAAAGAGCCGCCAGCGGGCAATCACCCTCTATGAAGTAGCCACCCTGTTTGGCTCGGTTGCCGGGGCAGGCGGGCTGGGCCAAGCCCTGGAGGTCTACGACCCGGCCAAGCTGGTCAGCGTGACGATTGGCGCATCAGTGCTGGCGTTTGTATTCGCCCTGCTGGGCGCCATCCGGCAGGAGCCCGCCCTGACCACCGCCACCACGGAGAAAGCCCGCGCCCAGAGCTTCGGCCAGACCGTGCGCGAGATCATCCTCCCCGACCCG
>QKGK01000326.1 GCA_003250455.1 Chloroflexota bacterium
GCCGAGATTGCCGCGGCATACTTGCAGGAGTTTGACCGGCTCTGGTCAATAGCCACGGACCCTGACCCGGAAGAGTTCCCCTGTAAATAAGGTTTTTTGTTCGTATGGCGTATCTTGAAAAGGTTTCACCCCCCCCCGGTGAAGCCTTTTTTGGCTTTGTGCAGGCTGGTGGGGCAAAAATTATGAAGAAGCTTTTCAAACGCGGTAAAATAAAGATGTGTCCTATAATCACTGCATTGCGGGCACCAGACTGGGATCAATGACAAGGTGTTCAAGTCCAGCGAAAAGCGAAATCCGCTGTACTTTCTGATATTGGAGTAGATGACATGGAAGAACTATACGTGATCGGGCATGTGAACCCGGATACCGACTCGATTGCTTCGGCGATTGGGTATGCCTGGCTGTTACGCGAGCGCGATGGTGAAGATGCGTTGGCGGCCAGGGCAGGCGCTATCAACCAGCAAACCACCTGGGTGCTGAAAACCACAGGTGTGGATGCGCCGGTATTGATCACCGATGCCTCTCCCCGGTTCGAATCCGTCAGCCGCCGATATGCCTCCATCACCCCGGACCAGCCGCTGCGGGAAGCCTGGACAATTGCCAACCGCACCGGTGGGATCGCCCCGGTGGTAAATGAAGACGGCAGTCCCTATGGCCTGGTGACCGGCTGGAGCCTGTTTGCCTATTTGAGCGAGGTGATTGGCCCGATTGTCAAACAGTCTTCTGACAACCTGACCCCACTGATGGAAATCCCCAGCCGGGAAGCGTGCAGCACGAATGTCCCGGTATTTTTTGCCAACAGCCGTATCCGTGACTCCCTTAACCGCATCTTGCGCATGGAAGAAAGTGATTTCTTTGTCGTCGATGATGATGGACGCTATTTAGGAGTCGCCCGTCAGCGTGATCTGCTGGACCCGCCCCGCCTGCGGGTGGTGCTGGTGGACCACAACGAACCCCGCCAGGCGATCGGCTCCCTGCATGAGGCTGAACTGGTAGAGGTGCTGGATCATCACCGCCTGGATAACGCTTCCACGCATATCCCCATCCGTTTTACGGTAGATATTGTCGGCAGCACCAGCACCCTGGTGACCGAACGGATTGTCGAGGCTGGCTTAAGCGCTCCTCCAGATATAGCCGCTGTGCTGCTGGGCGGGCTGCTTTCCGATACGCTCATCCTGACCTCCCCCACCACCACACCGCGCGACCGGCAGATTGCCGAACGGTTGGCCCGCTGGGCATTTGGAATTAGCTCTCCGCTAAAAGGTGAGACGGTTCAAAGCTACGGTGAAAAGGTGATCGGTGCAGGGGCAGGGCTGGAATCGCTCAACCCGAACGAAATTGTCAACCAGGATATGAAACGCTACGAGGCCGGCGGGTTCAAATTCAGTATTGCCCAGGCCGAAGTGAATAAATTCATTGAATCGGATGAGACCAAAAAAGCCCTGTTCGAAGCCCTGGCCCGCCAAAAAGAGCGCAGCGGGTTGGATTTTTCGATGCTAATGGTCACCAATGTGGTCGCCGGGGCCAGCCGCCTGCTGATCTCCTCGGATACGCCGGTGCTGAATGATCTGCCTTATCCGCTGCTGCCAGATGGCATCCGGGAAGCCCGGGGTGTTGTTTCCCGCAAGAAACAGCTTTTGCCGGTGATCTTGGGTTTGGTTGAGGATTAATGTACAGCGAGATTTATAGAGAGATTGACCAGGTAATTGAAAAGCAGCAAGCTGCAGCCCTCTGTGTGGTTGTGAGAGCCAGCGGTTCTACCCCGCGGGGAAAAGGCAGCAAGATGCTGGTCTACCCCGATGGGCATTTTTCCGGCACGGTGGGGGGCGGAGAGCTGGAACAGCGTGTGATCGCCGTGGCGCAGGAAGTGATCGCCAGCGGCGAACCCCAGATGGTTGAATATGCCATGGCCGACCCGCAGCGGGGAGACCCGGGTGTGTGCGGTGGGCAGGTGGAAGTATATGTGGAACCGATCCTCCCGCAGGCAACTGTAATGGTGGTAGGGGCAGGACATGTCGGCCTGAAGGTGGCTCATCTGGCAAAATGGCTGGGGTATGCGGTGGTCGTCAGTGATGACCGGGAAGAACGTATCCAGGAGGATGGGTTGAGCAGCCTGGGCACCGTGCATCACGGATCGATGGAAGAACTGGTAAAAACTTACCCGATCCATGACCGCACTTTTGTGGTGCTGACCACCCGGAATGTGGATGTAGATGTGGCCGGGCTGCCGGTATTATTGCAGTCCGAGACCCCCTATATCGGCGTGATCGGCTCCCGGCGGCGCTGGGAGACCACCAAAGCCAAGTTGTTGGAAATGGGTATACCAGTCGATCAGATTGCGAGGATCACTTCCCCGGTGGGGCTGGAACTGAATGCCGAAACCCCGGAAGAGATCGCGGTAAGCATCATGGCCCAGATCATCATGCTGCGCCATGGTGGCGATGGCACCTCCATGGCAAAATAATACAAACCCGTCCGTACCGGTGATTGGTCTGTATGCAGACAGGTACGGGGTTGCACACAACGATTGTCACCATTCAAAGTAGAGACAGAGAATTCTATGTGGAAAAAATATATCCAACCGTCCAGTATCGAGCAAGTCATTGAAACCTTGAGCGAAAATCCGAGTCGGTCCCGGATTGTGGCTGGCGCTACCGATCTGATCCTGGAACTGGAAGCCGGGCTGCACCCGGAAGTGGAAACCCTGATCGATGTGACCCGCATCCCGAATCTGTGCCGGATCACCCTGGATGAGGATGATGTCATCCACCTGGGGGCGATGGTCACTCATAACGACTGTGCGGGCTCAAAACTGATCGTGGAGCAGGCCTTCCCCCTGGCGCAGGCTTGCTGGTCGGTAGGGGCGCCGCAGATTCGCAACCGGGGCACGGTTGCCGGAAACCTGATCACGGCTTCTCCGGCCAATGATACGATCACCCCGCTGATGGCCTTGGGGGCCAGCGTGGTACTGCGTTCTGTGCGCGGTGAGCGGGTAGTGCCGCTGACCGAATTTTTCACCGGGGTACGCAAAACAGTGCTTCAACCGGACGAGATGCTGGTCGAGATCCGCTTCCCGGCGATGAATGCCAGCCAGAGCGGCACCTTCGTCAAAGTGGGGCTGCGTAAAGCCCAGGCCATCTCTGTGGTCAACCTGGCCGCCGTGCTGACGATGGAAGGGAAGAAGGTCACCGCTTCCTCGATCACATTGGGGTCGGTGGCCCCAACGATTGTCCACGCAGAGCAGGCGGAAGATTTCCTGATAGGTAAGGTGTTGGACGAAGAAGTGATTGCCGAGGCGGCTGCCCTGGCAGCCACATCAGCATCCCCGATCGATGACCTGCGCGGTTCGGCAGCTTACCGCCGCTATATGGTGGAGGTGATTGCCCGGCGGGGATTGGCTTCTTTGGCAGCAGGTACCCAGGCCGACGAATTCCCCAAGACGCCGCCCATGCTCATCGGGAAATCCAGGCATAATGGCTTGCACCCGGTAGAGGCTGTGCACGATGCCAAAGCGGGTATCGACACCACGATCAATGGTAAGCCGTATCATTTTGAGGCCGGACAGGACAAGACCTTGCTGGATTTCCTGCGGGAAGAAGCGCTGCTGACAGGCACTAAAGAAGGCTGTGCCGAGGGCGAATGCGGCGCGTGCACGGTGGTTCTGGATGGAAAGGCAGTGATGAGCTGCCTGGTGCCTGCCCCGCGTGCGCATGGAGCAGAGATCACCACGGTGGAGGGTCTGGCCAATGGAGACCAGCTGCACCCCCTCCAGCAGGCTTTTATTGAGGACGCGGCGGTGCAGTGCGGCTATTGTACGCCTGGCTTTTTAGTCTCGGCGGCAAAATTATTGGAAGAAATTCCGCACCCCTCCCGGGAGCAGATTCAGCAGGCCTTGACCGGGAATCTGTGCCGGTGTACGGGGTATTATAAAATTATCGAGGCAGTAGAAGATGCTGCGAAAGTGAGCAGATCAGATGAGTAATTTTTTTGAGAATCAACGCAGGGAAAAATCTAGAGAACCGCACCCGGTTTGGCGCGGGATCGGCTTTTTGATGATGATCCTGATCCCGCTGCTTGCTTTTGGGTTGGCAGATATCGCCGTCAACTATTTCAGGACGCAAGGGAACATCCTGCCAATAGAACTCAGCTCTGATGTGATCGATATCCCGCTGTATGGACCGGTAGCAGATATTAAAGCCGTCCTGCTGGTTGGATTTGTGATCGCTTTGGTCCTGTTCTCTATCGTTGCGATCATCAACGCTGTCATGTACGGCTCAACCAAGAAAACCAATTACCAGACCTTCCAGTCGCAACCAAAAAAGTTTAAGAAGAAGAAAAAACTGTACAAGCCCCGCTATGATTGATCACCCTCACGCTACCTGGAAGTAATATGGAAAGAACTGTCCCGGAAATAGCTTCAGAAGAAATCGAACTGTACCTGCGTACAGTATATTCCTTGCTGCGGGCATCCACTGAGGTGCGTTTGCGCAGCCTGGAAGAGGCCCACGCCGGAATGAATTCTTTGCTGCACCCCCTGGCGCGCCAGCATGAAGTGGACATGGGGGCATTCGTGTACAGCGCCTTGCGCTTGCCGGCGGAGATCACCCAGGTGGAGTATGTCGTACTTGGACAGAGTGATGAGATTTTTGCCAAGTATGGTATGACCGACCTGAACGAATGGCAGGAAGTCATCGCTCCGGCGCGGCGGAGACGCTGTTACTATAATGGGAAGAAGACACTGGCTTGCCTGATCTCCAGCCGTTCGGATATTGACGACCTGGTGCCGATCCTGACGGCGTATCAGATCGAGTGGAACAAACTGCATGGGCTGATCCAGAATTATTCCGGGGATTTTGACCTGGAAGCTGCTGTCCAGAACGGGCAGTCGATAGAGCTGGCGGCGGAAGTGCTCACCCTGGACCAGGAGGATATTGAACGGCTGCTTTCCATTTGGGGGCAGGATTTCTTTGAAATATTGAAATTGATTGCCAGCAAGCGGTTGGACCTGAAGATCCGCTTGCTGGATGGCTCGCTGAGCGAATACCGGCGGGCCATTCACCGCTGGTGGTCCCAGGTGGAAACGGCCAGTCCGGAACTGCACGGCAAAATGGTGTATTTCGTCTCCTCCAACACGCACAGCCTGGTGAACCTGGCGACCGGGTTCGCCCTGGATCATGCAGATGATCTGCTGGGCTTTCTGGAGAATTCCGGGGATGCAGACCTGAGGCAGGAATGGAAGAAGATCCAGGCGGATGAAGTGCCTTCCTCGCGGGAGAACTTTTTATACTACCTGCTAAAGAAAGCACAGGGGAATCCAGCGGGAGACCAACTGATCAGGGCCCGTTCCAAAGTGGAAGCCCATTGCGGTATCGAGCGGACAAAAAGCCGCCATAATTTTGATCTGGAATCCCAGGTGATCCCGATTGGGAGCATGGACCCGGAGAAAATGGACCCGCGGCTGCGCCAGGATTATCGGGATGTTCTGAAGGACAGCCCGGCTGTGATCATCAACATTGATTATCCCTTGGGCCTGGCGGCTTACCAGGTGCTGAGCGAGATTGCCGATCATGTTGGCAGGGTGTTGGGAATCTATATCATTGGGAAAGCGGCCACGCTGAACGGGGTGGTGGGGGATGTGATGATCCCCAATGTGGTCTACGATGGTCACTCGCGCAATACGTATTTGTTCTCCAACTGCTTCCGTGGGTACGATGTAGCTCCCTATCTGGTGTATGGCAATGCACTGGATAACCAGAAAGCGGTCACCGTGCAGGGCACCTTTTTGCAAAACCACGAATATATGGATGTTTTTTACCGGGAAGGTTATACCGATATCGAGATGGAAGGCGGCCCCTACCTTTCCGCTATTTACGAGTTGACCCGCCCCATCCGGCACCCGATCAACGAAGTGGTCAGTTTGTACGACCTGCCCTTTGACCTGGGGATGCTGCATTACGCTTCGGATAAACCCTTGAGCAAGGGGAAGAACCTGGGGGCGGCGAACCTGTCTTATTTTGGCATGGACCCGACTTATGCTACCGGCGTGGCGGTGCTCAAGCGCATCTTTCAGCGGGAATCCGCCCGGATGCACAGCATCGCCGCAGCGCCGCAGGCTGACGGTTCACAGGAAAAGATTTGAGGTAAACCTATGCGATCGATTGGACATTCTGCAACCCGCGTTGATTCTTTGGGGAAGGTAACCGGCAAAACGGCTTACCCCGGCGACCTGAACATGGAGAACCAGGCCTACATGAAGATTTTGTTCGCACACCGGCCGCATGCGATCGTTAAGGCAATAGATACCAGCAAAGCCGAATCTTTGGATGGCGTGCTGGGCATTTTTACCGCCAAAGATGTGCCGGTGAACGAATATGGCCTGACGATCCGTGATCAGCCGGTGCTGTGCGGGCCGGGGTCGGCAAAACCTTTTACCGATCGGGTGCGATTCGTGGGGGATCAGGTGGCCGTGGTGGTGGCCGAGACAGAAAAGCTGGCCGCCGAAGCTGCCCGGATGATCGAAGTAACCTATGAAGACCTGCCGGTATTGACCGATCTTGAAGCAAACCACCATGTAGACGCTTTTAAGCTGCACCCGGATAAACCGGACAACACCTGTTACGATTACCATATCCGTAAAGGGGATGTGGAAGCCGCGTTTGCCCGGGCCGATGTGGTCATTGAAGGGGAG
>QKGK01000269.1 GCA_003250455.1 Chloroflexota bacterium
TGTGTTGTCAGTGCGTAGTTGATCTTCTCCCTGTTCAGCGGGGCATCACCGGGCTGGGGGTCAGTCAGGCCAATTTGCCTGGCGCGCTCGGGGAAGCCGCTGTAGGATGCGTCATGCTCATTGGACATGTGGTCTGCGCCAGTCGGGATGGCCGCGTAGGTAAGGCCAAGAGATGGTTTCACCTGGGGCATGTGTGCAGGATATTCCTGTTTCTTTGATGTAAGGAGGAATTCTTTGCCGCCGAGTTTTTCTGCTGCGCGCTCGGAACCCAGGGCAAGCAGGTCTCCAATGCCTTCGCGCTTTGCGATTTTCTCGACCAACTCTACCATGCCTTCATAGTTACCGAAGTTCAGTTCAATGCCGTCAATATCCTCAGGCTTCACGACACCATGCTCATAGCAGTCCATCAACCATGAGATTGTGGCACCAGCAGAGATTGTGTCGAGGCCGTACATATTGCAAAGCTGGTTGGCATAGCAAACCGCGTTCAGGTTATCGACGCCGCAGTAGGAGCCCAGGGTGCCGAGAGTCTCGTATTCCGGACCGCCGTAATAGGGGTCGAGTGTGTATTTTCCGTCACCGGATTCTTCAACAACGCGCTTGCACTGCACGATGCAGCTGAAGCATGTATCATTTTCCTTGAGGTTGGTATCGCGCATGGTGATACCATCAATAGCCTCAAAGTTTTCCATGATGCCTGCTGCCCAGTTATTGGTGGGGAGGCCGCCTGCGCCGGCGTTGCCGCCGACCGTGCAGGCTGTACCAAGATCGTTGAGCAATGAGGCAATGCTGTCTTCGTAGTTCTCCTTGGCCCAGGTCCTCAGTGCCTTGATGCCCTTCGGGTTGGCATACTTCTGTTTGATGCCGCCAGCCGCCACAATGGCCTTGAAATTCTTCGAGCCCATGACAGCGCCCATGCCGGTGCGCCCGGCTGCGCGGTTTGACATGCTCAGGACCGAAGAGTAGAGCACCAGATTTTCACCAGCGGGTCCACACTGGAGAATCTCAACATTGGAGTCTCCTACCTCTTCTTTAACAAGCCTGTCGACTTCCCCGGTGACTTGCCCCCACAATGCTGATGCATCGCGCAGTTCTGCTTTGCCATCTTTAATGAACAGATAGACAGGTTTTTCTGATTTCCCAGTGACCACGATTGCCTCGAATCCCGAGTCCTTCATTTTCTTCGGGAAGAAACCACCACCCTGGGCATGGCCAATTACCCCTGTCAGGGGAGATTTGGCAACCAGACTGATGCGGCTTTGCCCGGAAATGGGAGCTCCGGTAACGACACTGATTGCAAATGTCAACGTGTTTTGGGGGTCAAAGGGATCAATGTTAGCGGGCGTGTTTTTTAGCGCAAAGTATGTGCCAATAGCACTGCCACCAACATATTTGCGGAAGAACTCCTCTCCCGGTTCTTCTACTTCAAGTTTCCCTGTAGTGAGATCAACATGAAGCAGCTTTCCATTATATCCGTAATACATATTATCCTCCTGTGGTGAGTAAAGCGCAAAAGAATTGTTCATTTCATATGATACAAAAAAGAGACATCCCCAATCAAGTGACATATGTACTTTTTGGCATAAGGAAATTTTTGAAATGGGGACAGGTCAAGAGGTCTCTGCTGATCCCACTCCCAATAATCGTCCCATATAATCATTTATCCTGGCTGCCGCATCATCAACGAGGCTATCCAAATTCTCCTGGATATTAAGCTGTATACAATGAGAGGCGCTCCTTAATAGGAGCGCCTCTAGAACAGATGCTTGTGCTACTTATTTATTCAGATTATGGTCAACGTGCGCCCAGAACCAATCCATCACGGTGCGGGTCACCCCTTTACGGGCACCGAACATCAGCTTCCGGCCGACCGCATCTACCGGGAAGGCTTCTACAACCAGGGTAGCGCCTTCTTCACCAGGGGTAACCTGGGTGTTGAACACCGTCCGGTCGCCCAGCGTCTGGCCGTGGATGGTCTTGGGGAACTGGATGTTGACCGTATTGGCTTCGGCATCTTCTTTGAGGATTTTTCCCTCCAGCCCGGCGCAGGCCGCTTTGACCGCCTGGAACACTTTTTCGGGTGGTTGAGGAAAAGTTTTTTCTTCGTTTATCGTATAAGGCATGGCATCCTTCCTTTTTATTTGATCACTGCTTGCGGCAACAGCGCTTCGGCGTGATGTTTTTTACCCACAGAGGTGCCTTCCAGGCTGGCTGTGGCGGCGCCGCAGGCGACTCCCCACCGGAGGACTTCCTGAAATTCCAGTTTCTGCTGCAAGGCCCAGGTCATCCCGCCGACCATGGAGTCGCCTGCCCCAATGGGGTTCTTCTCCTCGATGGTCGGTGAAGTGACTGCGAAATGCCCCTGCTCGCCGTGGTAGACGGCACCAGCTTTTCCCAGCGAGATGACCACATGGGCCGGGCCAGCCAGGTGGACGGCCTCAGCGAGCTGGTGCGGGTCTTCGCTTGCCAGACCGGTCAGCCGTTGGGCTTCGATGTCATTGGGCTTGCATAGGAACGGCGCAACCCGGCAGCCTTTTTCCAGGGCTTCTCCGCTGGTATCCAGGATAGCCTGGCTTCCTTTGGACTGCACCAGCTGGATGATGCGGGCATAGATATCGCTGGGGCAGCCAGGGGGCAGACTGCCAGCCAGCACCCACCAATCTCCGGGGGCAGCCAGGGAGGCAATTTTATCCATCAGCAGCTGGACATCCGGCGGGGTGATAGTTGGTCCGGGTTCATTGACTTTTATATAGTGTGGCAGAGCTTGCGAGCGGATGCTGACGTTGGTGCGGGTCTCCCCACCCACCCAGACAAAATCGGTCTGAATGCCCAGGGAGTGCAGCCCGTTTTCCAGCATTTTACCGCTGTCCCCGCCCACAAAGCCGAGGGCGGTGCTGGGGGTATCGAAACCGGAAAGCAGCCGGGAGACGTTAAATCCCTTGCCGCCGAAATCGACCTGCCAGCTGACAGCCCTGAGCACACTGTCGAATTCGATCTCGGGGACGAGCAGCTCCCGGTCAATGGCCGGGTTCAGCGTAACGGTGTAGATCATGGCTGCCGGCTATTCCTCTTCTGCCTGCCAGAAGGTTTCAATCAGGGCAGATTCAACCTCTTTGTTCCACAGGTTGCCTTCACCGAATTTACTGCCAATTTCAGGGTAGGTCTCTTTGAGTTCATCCAGCCCCATCAGTGGCAGGCCGTGGATTTGCGGGAAGATGACCACTTTGCCGGGGTAGGCCCCGTCCATGACGGCTTTCAGCGCATCTTTGGCGGCTTCCATACCTCCAACAGCAGCCACCACACGGTCGGGAGAGAGCGCACCGGAAACGGCACTGTTCATCACGGAAGCCTGGTCGTCTATGGTCAGGCCGGAGGTGCCGGTGTATTGCGCATTGTGCAAATAAACTTTACTGAAGTCTACCGCGGCGTAGGTGCCAATAGGCACACCTGCGAACAGCACCAGCATGCCGTTGTCGTTCATCAGGGTGGCGGCTTCTTCCATCAAGGGAGCAACCGGTACGCTGACGACCACGTCATCGGCACCTTTGCCATCCGTGATCGACATGGTGAAATCATAGAGCGATTGGGAGGATGTCATCGGGTTGAAGAGATGCAGTTCCACGTTGTGTTTCTTCGCCAGGGATTCAAAGCTCTGCCGCAGCACATCCAAGCGCTCATCGCTCACTTCGGTGGCGACGATCTTTGCCGGGCCATTGGTCATCTCGATGGCGCGCTGGACGTGCATCTGCCCCATGGGGCCGCCCGCGCCGACAAACACAGCCGCCCCGTTGGGGGTCAGCTCGCAGCGGTTGCGGGCCTCACCGTATGCGGCAGCAATATCCGGCCCGGTGGTGCCGACGAAAGCGACGTAGTCATAGTGCAGGCGGCCAACATCGGCTTGTGCCAGCCCGTCAAGCGGTTCCTGGCCGACGAGGTTCATCGTGCCGCGCCGGGCAATCACCCTGGCAATTTCGCTCACCTGTTCGGCGGATTTGGGCGCCAGGACGACAATATCTTCAAAACCAGCCCCGCCGGTGAGCTTCTTGGAAAAGGCGGCGATCTCATCGTTGGGGAGCTTGTCTTCTTCTACAATCTCTTTACCGGAGGCTTGCAGCAAGGCCCGCACGGATGGCGGAATGTCGGTGACGACGAATTTGGCCGGTGCGTCCAGGTATTTCGAGAACTGGTACTCGCGGGTATCGCCAGGCGTGCCCACGATCCACATGATGCCGCCCTGTTTCGGTTCCAGGCGGCGGCGCTGGGTGTAAGCAGCCACCACACATCCCCAGGGTTCCAGCAGGGAAGCGGCGACATAGCCCATTTTTTCGTCCAGGGGCAGCAGGCAGGCGCCTTCATCGGTTTCCAGCACTTCGGGGCCGATCAGATGATACTGGATCAGCCCGCCGGGGATGGTGTAGCCGTAAGCTGTGCTTTTGCCGTTCTGGTAGATATCGGGCTGGACGGCCAGGCGTTGACCAGGGGTGTATTTATCTTTGAGGTCTTCCCCTACCTTGATTATTGTCAGGGTGACTTCGTGCCCCAATCGGGAGGGGTCGTTTTCCAGGTCCCGGTTATACAGTTTGGGATGGTCGCGGCCCTGCTTCATAATCTTGACATCCGAGAAGCACATCCCCACGCTGTCAATGCGTACCAGCAGCTGGTCGGCGTTGGGTTCGGGAATGGCGAGCTGTTCCGGCTTGCCGTCGCGGCCAAATTTCTCCAGCCCGGCGCCGTAAAAATTCCAGGCCCAGGTTTTTTCCGGGACGGTGAGATTCTTTTGGTATTTTTCCATCTTTGCGTTCATAAGTTGATCCTAGTTGGTTAATTTCGATTGGTATTCGGTTGCCAGCGACCGAACTTCAGCCGCGGTTTTACATTTCCGCGACTTTTTCGCCAGTTTCTTCATTTGCTTAAATTCCATCTTGCGGATGATGGCTTTTACTTCCGGGATGGCGGGGACGCTGATGCTGAGTTCGTCTACGCCCAGGCCAACCAGGATGGGTACGGCAATTGGGTCTGATCCCAGCTCTCCGCACACGCCGACCCACTTGCCGTGTTTATGCGCCCCTTTGACCGTCTGGGCAATCAGGCGCAGTACTGCGGGGTGCAGCCCGTCAAGGTTTTTGGAGAGCATGCCGTGCATGCGGTCGGTGGCAAGTGTGTATTGGGTCAGGTCGTTGGTGCCAATAGAGAAAAAGTCCACTTCCTGCGCAAACAGGTCGGCCAGCAGGGCTGCAGAAGGCACTTCGATCATGATGCCCAGTTTGACGTTTTCAACGCCAAGCGAGGCTTTGACTTCGTTTACTACCTGGACAGCCTGGCGCAGCTCGGCCACATCGGAGATCATCGGGAACATGATGTGCAAGTTGCCATGATGGGCCGATTTCAGCAGGGCAGCGAGCTGCTCTCTGAGAAGTGCAGGGTTGGCCAGCCCCAGGCGGATGCCGCGCACGCCCAGGAAGGGGTTTTCTTCCGGAGGGGTTTGGATATAGGGAATCGGTTTATCGCCACCAACATCCAGCGTGCGCACAACAACAGGACGGTCTCCCATGGTGGAGAGGATCGTGCTGTACACGTCTTGCTGTTCCTGTTCGGTGGGCGGGGTTGTTCTCTCAAGGAATAGGAATTCGGTGCGCAAAAGCCCCACGCCTTCCGCCCCCATCTGGATGGCCTTTTCCGCTTCGGGTGCCCCGCCAATGTTTGCCACTACCTCCACCCGGTGACCATCTTTTGTCACGGCCGGATCGGTAGCAATGGCTCTCATCCGCTCCTGGCGGAAGCTTTCTTCGGATTGGGTTTGGCGGGCCAGTGCGATTTCGGTTTCGCTGGGCTCTACGGAGATGAGCCCTTTTTTTCCATCCAGGATGATCTGTGTGCCGGTAGCAATTTCCAGCACTTTTTCCCCCGCACCGACCACAGCCGGGATGCCCAAAGCGCGGGCGATGATGGCTGTATGGGAAGTCGGTCCGCCCTCTGAGGTGCAAAAACCCAGCACCTTATCGGCGTCAAGCGAGACGGTGTCGGATGGAGACATATCCCGCGCGATGATGATCACCGGATGGTCCGGTAATTCGATCTTGTCGGCTTCTTCCCCCAGCATGATGCGCAGCACCCGGTAGCTGACATCGTACAGGTCGGCAGCCCGACCAGAGAGCACCGGGTCTGAGAGGCCAGCCAGGAAAGTGGCTTTCTCGTCGATGACATGCTGAAGCGACTTGGCAGCGCTCTGGCCAGCCTCCAGCTGCTTATCAATGTCCTCCAGGATCTCCTGGTCGGAAAGCAGTTCGATATGCACATCGAAAATAGCGGCTTCCTGGGTAGCGCCGGTTTTCAGCATCTGTTCGTTGAGGTTTTTTAGCTGCTTTTTGGCTGTTTTGATGGCATCGTGCAGGCGTTTCTTTTCTTCCTCTTTGCGCCCGAGGGATTTGTCTTCGATGACCAGCTCGGGTTTTTTGAATTGGAAGATCTCGCCAATGGCAAACCCGGGCGAGGCCGGTATCCCTGCCAATTGACCAACCTCCGTAGGTTGGGGTGCTGGTGGGGTTGGGGCGCTTTCCTCCGGCTGTGCTTCTTGCGCTTCCGCCTGGGAAATATGTTCCGCTTCTCCCAGTCCGGATTCAATCTCTGACTGAAGACCTGTCAATGCCTGGTCTTCGTCTT
>QKGK01000344.1 GCA_003250455.1 Chloroflexota bacterium
GCCATTCTTTGCCGGAGCAGCTCTCTCATTGTTCGCCATCGCAGTGGTGTATTTTTTCCTCCCGGAATCGCTGGCAATAGAAAGCCGGAAAACAAATACACACATCAACATCAAAGGGCAGTTTTCCCAGATGTACCAGGGACTGCTTGGGCCGCTGGGATTATTGCTGATACTTGCCTTTCTGATCAGCTTTGGCCTGACCAACTTTGAGGGCATTTTTGGCCTGTATATGGCGCTCCGCTTTGACTACGGCCCGGGCCAGGTGGGCCTGATCCTCACGTTGGTCGGGCTGGTCTCTGCGGGCGTACAGGGTGGCCTGACCGGTGTTGTCACCAGACGCTGGGGGGAAGAAAAAGTGATCATGGTCTCATTCCTGGGGAGCGCAGTCGGCTTTTTGCTGATGCTGACTGCAACCAACCTGCCCACTATCCTGATCACCGTTTCCTTGTTTGTCTTTTCCAACGCCATGATCCGCCCTGGCGTATCCTCCCTGATCTCCAAACGGGCAGAGATGGGACAGGGGATCGCCATGGGAATGAACAACTCCTTCATGAGCCTCGGCCGCGTGGTCGGCCCGCTGCTGGCAGGCGCGCTGCTGGATGTCAACCTGCACCTGCCTTACCTCTCCGGGGGGATCATCACATTTATTGGGTTCCTCTTATGCCTTATCTGGCTGAAGCCGGTCATCCAGAGCGAGCCACACAACGCGCACCCGCCCATGGTCGACACCAGTATGGATTAACACCCTTCGGTTAAAAGATAAAGCGGTAGGGTTTACCTACCGCTTTTGTTTTTCATTCCAATCAATCTATCAGGATTCTGTACCAACCGACCCGTTCGAGATCATTTCGGAATAATACCCGGGATAATCTGCGGAATCTTTTTCCGGTTCGGGCCGGGTCCAATCTTCAAGTTGACCGTTCAAAAATGCCAGGTCTTCCGGGTAGTCCACATCCCGCGCCAACGAAGGCAGTTCGATCACGCTCACCCTGGCGCCTTTTTCTTCCGCCTGAGCGACATGCCGCTGGAAAGAATTTTCGCCAAAGCTGTATTTCAGCAGCCCAGCCGGTTTGACCAGCAGGGCATTAGTCCCCTGGCGGCGGTGGTCAGGTGCGATCACTACGGAGGGGGAAGAAGAGGCCGCCTTGACCATCACGGTGACATCTTCAGGTACCATCTGCGGCAGGTCTGCCGGGAGGATCAAAACGCCAACGGCGTTATACATCGAGGCAACTGCAGTAGCCCGCGTGATGGCAATATTCAGGTGGGGCGTACCGTCTTCCAATACGGTTCGCGCCCCCTGGGCACGGGCAATGGCTAAGGCTTCTGGGTCCCGACTGACGACGAGGACCTGGGCTAATTCAGGCAATGGGGTGATGGTGCTGAGAGTATGAATTAATAACTTTTTATTTAATGCTGCGCGCTGATCATCTGATAACACGCCAGATAAGCGTGATTTTCCCCTGCGCAATGGTTTTACCGGGACTATCGCCCACAATGTCATGTAAGGTTCATTCCTTTCAAAAGAGAATTCCTGGATTCCACCAAGGAGTTCGTTTCAAACCGGCTTACTGTTATACCAGATCTTATCGTTCTGGTAAAACAGTTTTTATTTTATGCCTCTCGCAAAGGATAAAACCTCTTCTGCCAACGCTGTGCGTTGCTCTCTCTCCATCATTATTGTACCAGTAATCAGCGTGGGGATGCCTATATCTTTTGTTAGAATTTCGTCCACCTGATCGAGTACAAAACCGGAGAGCAGCCCCCCAAAATGGCGGGCAACCGCCGCGGCAGAGGGTTTAATTTCCAGTTCAGCATACATCTTGGCTGCCGGACCTTTGATCGCCTGCCCGCCAACGATTGGCGAGACCGCGACTACCTTTTTCTCCATCAGCGCCGCCCGGATACCCGGCACCCCCAGGATCGGATCCACGCTCACCCACGGATTCGACGGGCAGATCACCACCACTTCAGCAGCGGCGATCGCCTCCAGCACGCCGGGTGCAGGGGCCGCCTGGAGGATGTTCTCAAAGCGGAAACCGGTCACTTTGGGCTCGCACCGGCGGGCGACGAAATATTCCTGAAAAGCCAGGTCGCCCTCCTCCGTCAGCACAATGGTCGGCACTGGCTGGTCGCTCATCGGCAGCACGCTGGCCGTCACGCCCCACCGCCGGCAGAAATCCGCCGTGATGGCGCTCAGCGGCTCGCCAGCCTGCAGACGGCGGGTGCGCTCCAGGTGGGTGGCCAGGTCCTGGTCTCCCAGTGCGAACCAATCCGGACCGCCCAACTGCTTCACCGCCTGGAACACGTGCCAGCTTTCATCCCGCCGCCCCCAGCCGGTCTCCGGGTTGTTCAGCCCGGCCAGGTTGTAGCAGACAGTATCCACATCCGGGCAGATCTTCAGCCCCAGATGCTCGAAATCATCCCCGGTATTGACGATCACGGTCAGGTCACCGGGCGGCAGCACCGACTGCAGCCCGTCGGCCAGTTTGGCGCCGCCAACTCCTCCTGCTAAAGCCACTACTTTCATTTGCTTGTACCCTTCCTTATCCAATCCACTGCACCACTTCTTCCAGCGGTTTGCGCTCCCGGAAGGCCGGGGATTCATCAGCGTATCCAATTAGCAGCATCCCCTGCGCCCGCCAGCTTGCCGGCAGGTTCAGTGCGCTTTGTACTCTTTCAGGTGCAAATAACGGGCCACAAAGCCACGCACCGGCCAGCCCCAAAGCCTGCGCTGCCAGCAGCATATGCCCACCCGCCAGCGCAGCGCTCTGCACCGCCATCAGGTATTCGCCAGTGTCGCGGTTGGTGTCCGAGTAGCCGTCCAGATCATCTGTATCGACACACAGCACCACCACTACCGGCGCACCGGTCAGGCGTGCCACCCGCTGCCTGGCACGTTCGGTCACCTCATCGGGGGACATCCCCCCGTCCCGCAAAGCCTGCTGGAAGTCCACGCCCATGGCTTCCGCCATGCGCACCATATCGTCTTGTTCGGTCAGCACGGCAAAACGCCACGACTGGCGGTTGTGGGCGTTAGGCGCACGTGTACCAGTCTGCAGGATCTTTTCGATCAGCGTCTTCTCCACCGGCTGGGTGCGAAATTGGCGCACAGACCGGCGGTCTTCAACAACTTTCCAGAATTCAGTTTTATTATTCATCTTTTTATCTGGTAGGGAGTATTTTATAGGTCACGCGCACATCGCTCCTGGGGCCGCCAAATGGATATCTGCCATATTTACGAGCCAGCTCGTTGATATGGTCAAACCCGCCTTCCTCGGTGATCTCCACCACCTCTCCACGGATCTGGAGGTAATCATAAGGCTTATCCAATGCCATGATCGTCAGCGCAACCTGCGGCCTTGCGCGCATATTGAGATCCTTCACCCGCCCTTTGGCCGAGTTGATGAGGATGTGTTCTCCATCCGTATTGAACCACAGCGGCGTCACCTGCGGGCTGCCATCCGGCATCAGGGTGGCTAAAAAAGCAAATGCCCTGGTTTCGTCTTTGAGCAAATATTGTTTTGAGTCTGGGATATGTTCCATAATGATGCTCCTTTCCGCATTGTGAAGTTGATTGTTGTATCCCGCTATCCCTGCAGTGTGTTTACCCCTCGCCTAAAGTGAATGCTTTGAATATTTCTCCCACGCTGCCTTTCTGGCAGATGACCGCCAGCTGGCTGACCCCGATCTCCCAGACGAATGCTGTAGCGGACAACAACCGGGTGATGCACGCCAATCCCTCTTCATACACATCCCGGTTTGCCAGGGTGATGTGCGGCACCCAATGTCCCGGCTGATAGTGCCCACTGACCCGTTGCCCCAGGCTGCTGGTTTCATCCCACAGCCTTTGGTGCAGCGATAATAATGCCTGCGAGACCACCAGCGGGATGAAGACTACCGGTTCGGTCCCGGTAAAGATGCTCAGGCCGGTCGTGCGCACCGTGAATGGTGCCGTTTGGGAGGCAATTTTCGACAGCCGGGCATCCAACTCGTCCAGGTCGTATGACTGGGCAATGTTGAAGGAAAAATGCGGGAATGGGGTGGCGTTGACCGCCTTAAGCCCACATTCCACATCAAGCTGGCTCCAGATGCTTTTCACTTTGGCGGTGGTAATTTCGTCCAGCAGGGCAACCACCGCATACACCTGAAGGTCATATCGACCGGTTTCCATATAATTCTCAACCATCGTAGCTCACCTGAACAGGTCTTGCTCCTCCTCCCGCAGAATTTCATCCAGTCCGGCTTCCCGCAGGGGATAAGGGAAACCGCGCACAAGCACCACCGGGGTGGCTTCATCCACCTGCCCCATCAGCAGGGAAGCGCCGGCAGCCAGCTCATCGGCGGCACCTACAATTGTAGCCCGCAGCTCATATCCAAACAAATCCAATTCTCCGCGCCGGTCTACCACACCGGGGACGCCGGAAAGCCCAATCGTGATCCCGACCGTGCCGTTGCGCCAGGCCCGTCCGTGGGAATCGATCACCAGGACCCCAATTTTTGCGCCGGATGCCTGTTCCAGCCTTTCCCTGAGACGCCCAGCAGATGCAGAAGGGTCTTCCGGCAGCAGCAAGACCCAATTTTCCGAGCCCATCACGTTGGAATGGTCGATCCCGGCATTGGCGCTGATAAAGCCCAGGTTGTGCTCGGTAATGATCAGCCCGGGGCGTTTGCGGATCACCTGCCGGCATTCCCGCAGGATCATTTCCACCAGCCGGGGGTCTTTCTCCGTTTCGGCGGCCAAAGCCTCCGCTTCCGGGCGGGGGGAAACGGTTTCCAGGTTCACCCAACGCCCCTCCGCCTTGGAGACGATCTTCTGCGCCAGCACCAGCACATCCCCATCCTGCAATCCAATTTGCGCTTTTTCCAAAGACTGCAACAAAATTTCTACCAGGTCATCCCCGGTCTGGATCATGGGAATGTCCGGCAGGGAAAGAAAGCTCATTTCCCTCACTGCTTCAATCCTGCGATCTGAACGGTGCCGTGCCCTTTGTAGTGCTTGTTCATCGTGATCAGCAGCGCTGTGATCCCTTCGACCACATATCCGTTATCCAGCCCGCCGGCATATAATCCCCGCATCCCGGCATCTTCCGTCAGGGCGATCACGCGTTCTACCGCTTCCATCTCATCGCCGCAGATGAGCACATCACTCTGCACCAGCTGCCCGAGGTTTTCGCGCAACGCTTTGGCAGGCACATTCTGGAAAGCAGTCACCACAGTGGCCCCTTCTCCAAGGATGTCCTGTGCAATCCGCCCGGCAGAGGGTGGGCCGGGAGGCGCTGCTTGCGGGAAAATGACCCGGGCGGTCGCATCCACCACCAGCTTGCCCTGCAGAGCATCTTTGAGACTTTCCACCGCGGAAGCATGCACTTTGGAAACCACCGTCAGCACGCAGATCTCCGCCTGCGCGGCGGCCTGGCTGTTTTCCAGGCCGTTAATCGTATCCGTATCTAAAATCTCATTCAGCTCTGCGGCGGTTGCTTCTGCACGTTCTGCCTGGCGAGAGCCGATGATCACTTGATAGCCTGCATGGGCCCAACGCAAGGCCAGCCCGGTTCCTTCCTGCCCGGTGCCGCCAATGATTGCAATCACAGGTTTGCTCATCCGTTCCTTCTCCTATTGTTTCTTCTATTTTGTCGCAAATTGCTGATAGCGTTCCCACACAGCCGGGGCCAGCGCCAGGGCTTCGGCGGCAATCGCTTCTTCATCCAGGGTCAGCAGCTCACGGTCGCGCATCAGGAATTTCCCGGCAACCATGGTGCTGGTGATCATGCTCTCGTTGAACCCGAACAGGATGTGCCAGGGCAAGTTCCCGGCGGTCAGTGGGGTAAAGGGATGCACGTCCACAAAGATCAGGTCTGCGGCTGTATCTTCGGCCAGCACACCTAAATGCTTTCCCGGGAAGAACACCCCTGCCAGGGCGGCATTGTTGTACACCCCCATCTGGACCACGTCCACCCCATTCATGCGGCGCGGGTCCAGGGTCGCAACCTTGTGCAGCAGGTAGGCTGTCTTCCATTCCGTCCACATATCCTGGGTGAAGCCGTCATTCCCCAGCACCACGTTGATCCCGGCCCGCATCATGCTCTCTATCTGGGCTACGCCCACGGCATTGTTCATATTCGAGCGCGGCTGGTGGCTCAGCCAGGTGCCGGTCTGCGCCAGCAAGCGGGCTTCGGCAAAGTCGATGTGCACGCCATGCGCCACGATCGTATGCGGCCCCAGGATATCGAACTTGTGCAGCCTGTCCACCACCCGCAGGCCGGATTTTTGCAAGCTGTCATATTCGTCCGCCTGGTGTTCGGCCACATGGATGTGGAACCCACCCCAATCGCCGACCGCATCGCGGCAGGCTTCCAGGGTTTCATCTGAGAGGGTCAGCCCGGCGTGCAGGCCAAAAGTAGCAGCCAATCGTCCACCGGCCAGCCTGCCCCCGGCAGCTTTCTGCATAAAACGCACGTTCTCCCGGATGCCGCGTTGGGCTTTTTCCTCCCCGTCCCGGTCGGTGACCTCGTAACACAGCACCGCCCGCAGCCCGGACTGCTCGACCGCTTCACCGATCACATCCAGCGAGCCGTCGATAAAATTGGGGGAGGCATGGTGGTCGAACAGTGTGGTCTTTAATTA
>QKGK01000520.1 GCA_003250455.1 Chloroflexota bacterium
CCATATTTGACAATGAACTGCTGCAGCAGCCCCACCAGCAGCGACCCTAAGGCTGCTCCCGGGAAACTCGTCAGCCCGCCGATTGCCAGGGCGATGAGCGCATTGAGCAGGAAGCTCTCTCCCATCGTGTTCGAAAGGCCGATCGAAGGTGCGGCCAGCACACCGCCAAGCGCCGCCAGCCCTACACCCAGCGCAAACACCTGGGTGAACACACGGCGCACATTGATTCCCAGCGCTTCCACCATTTCGCGGTCCTGCACTCCGGCCCGGATGATCATCCCCAGCCGGGAGCGCTGCAGCAGCACCCACACCCCCACCAACACCACAATCCCGACAACCGGGATAAAGATCTCATTCAGGATGCGGATGCGCCCATCCATGATAATCATTGTGGAGCAGTGATACTGCCACCAATCCGCCAGCGAGGTCGCCGGGCAGCCGTCTCCGGTACTGGCAAACAGTTCCGGGCGCGGCATGGTAAACTCCGGGCGTCCCCAGATGGCCCGGACCACCTCAATGCCGATGGCGCTCAGACCAATCGTCAACATCAGCTGGTAGATCGGACGTATATACAACGGGCGGATCAGCGTGGATTCCATCAGCGTCCCCAGCGCCACACCGCTGCCTACCGCAATTGCCACCGCAATCAGGAACAGCCAGTTGGTATTCAATCCATACAGGAAATTGGTCAGAGCATCATTGAATATCAGGATCAGCACCCCAATCAGGATCAGGACCCCATATCTCACAAATTTCTGCCAGCTGACAGGTTGTGTGCGTCCAGGTTGTCCCGAATTAAACAGGGCCAGGCTGAACGCCAATAATGCGCTGCCCACCGTGACCCCCAGCAATGCTGTAACCGGAGAAATCTCTTCAAAGACAGCTGGGGCAGGTACGGTCACTTGTCCCTGGCCCGCCATAAAGGAAATAGATACTGGGCTGTTGGCGTAATCTTCTGCATTCCACATCGCAACTGGGTAGCTGCGCAGCACCCAAAACAGCACTCCCGCCGAAACCAGCAGTCCGGCCCAGGGCAGCACACGCCGCAGCGTCTCTCCCACCGAAATCCGGTTTGCCAGTTTCTTCCATACGTCCCGCAGCAGGAACCCGCTCACAAGCAGGAGCAGTGGGGTCAGCAGGTCTACAAAGGTATCCGGGCGCACATACACCGTCCAGCCAATGTAAGCACCGATCATGAACATGGTGCCGTGGGCAAGGTTGAGCACGTCCAGCAGCCCAAAGATGAGCGAAAAGCCGGAGGCGACCAAAAAGGTCAGCGACCCTACCGAAAGACCTCTCAGCAGGGTGATGATGAAGTCCTGGCTCTCCATCCCATTCGCCGCGACGATGAACAGCGCCACCAGGACCGCCAAAATAATGAGCAGGGTCAGATTTTTCCGTAAAAATGTGTTCATTTCTGCTCCTTATGCCGCTCCGAGATAGTGGTGGATGGTGGCCTGGTCTTTGACCAGGTCGGCCATTTTGCCAGCCTGCACCGACTGGCCTTCTTCAATGATCACATAATATTCTGCCAGCTGGCTGGCGACCAAAAAGTTCTGCTCCACCAGCACGATCGTGCTCTCCGCAGAAAGCTGCCGGATGGCTGCCATCAGTTGTTCGATCAGCACCGGGGCCAGCCCTTCGCTTGGTTCGTCAATCAGAATCAACTTGTTCTCAGCGATCAACGCCCGGGCAATCGCCAGCATCTGCTGCTGGCCGCCCGAGAGGTTGGTACCGGAAAGCCCGATCAACCGTTTCAGGTCCGGGAATAAAGAAAAGATGAATTCCTGTTTTCGCTCGTATTCGCCCTTTTTACGTTCGGCGATCTTCAGGTTTTCCCCCACGGTCAGATCACGGAAGATGGCACGGTGTTCAGGGACAAATCCAATCCCCAGGGCGGCTATATCAAAGGAGCGCATCCCCTGAATCTCGCGCTGGTCGAAGACGATCCTGCCGCTTGTCGGCGGGGTCAGCCCCAGAATGGATTTCAGCGTGGTGGTCTTACCAGCGCCATTGCGGCCCAACAGCGCCGTGATGCTGCCTTTGGGTACCGATACCGTCACGCCCTGCAAAATATGGTACTGCCCGATGAAGGTATGGATGTCTTGTACGTCGAGTAGCGTTTCCATATCCGCCTCACATATCCAGTTGGTACAAACCGCCCAGATAGGCCGTCTGCACATCTTCGTTAGTGGTGATCGCCGCCGGTGTATCTTCTGCCAGTACTTTTCCCTGGTGCATCACCGTGATCATGTCCGAAACTTGCATGACCACATTCATATTGTGCTCCACCAGCATCACGGTCTTATCTCCGCTCTGCTGGATCTCCTGGATCAGGGCGATCAGTTCCGGCACCTGCTCCGAGGCCATCCCGGCGGTCGGCTCATCCAGCAGCAGCACTTCCGGGTCCGGAGCCAGGATCATCCCCAGTTCCAGCTTGCGCTGGTCGCCGTGCGGAAGCGTGCGCGCCAGTTGGGCAGCCCGTTTTTCCAGCCCCACCCGATGAAGCACATCGCTGGTGCGCTGGTTATATTGCTCAAAAGAGGAAGCCCGCCGCCAGAACTTGGCATTGTCCTTCCCCAATGACTGGCAAGCCAGGCGCACATTTTCAAACACGGTCAGGTTAGGGAAAATATTAGTGATCTGAAAAGAGCGCCCGATCCCCAGATGGATGGTGCGGTGGATCGGCAGGTTGGTAATATCATTGCCCTTATAAATCACGCTGCCACTGGTCGGTTCAATATTCCCGCTCAACAAGTTGAAAAACGTTGTCTTTCCTGCGCCGTTCGGCCCAATGATGGCATGCAGTGTATGCTTGCGTACCTTGATGCTCACATCATCTACAGCCACTAACCCGCCGAATTCCTTTCGCAAGTTTTTTGTCTCAAGAATAATGTCATTGTCCATAGAACCTTCCAATTCTCCGGCAGACTGCCAGCCACCAGGGGGGTATTTTCCTCTCCCTCTTATACTATCTTATTCATAAATTTTCGAGATAAATTCCTGAGGACCAATTTGGTCCTCAGGAATTTTTTTTACCGTTTTTCTTTCAAAGGTGAACGAACACTACTCGCCGGACAGGGTGCCGACAGGCAGATCGCCGCAGCGGTCTACCAGAGCTTCGGGCAGCAAGCAGGGCGGTTCTGGCCGGGTGGTATCCACGTATTCATAGAAATTGGCATCCGGGTCGGTCAGGTTGACCAACTTGAGGATGTACATATCCTGAATAGCAACGTGGTCTTCTGGGCGGATGTAGACGGTGCCCTTGGGGCCTTCGAAGGTCATGCCTTCGAACACCGGGATCAACGCATCTGCGCTGGGATCGCCACCGGTAGCTTTGATACCTTCCACCAGCATGATAGCGGCGTTCATACCGTCGCCTGCAAACAGGTCAGGCATCACGCCATAGCGGGGTTTGGTCTGTTCAACCAGGAAGTCATTAGCGGCGTTGTCGGGGGCAGACCAGTGGTAAAGAATACCAGCAGTGCTGCCAAGCGCGTTGCCGTACCAAATCGGCATCAGCACATTGTCAATGAAGGTTGCGCCCAGGTCCATCGATTCGGTCACGCCCTGGTCGGTAGCGGCCTGCATCAGCGGAACAAACCCGCCGCCTGCCCAGGAAACAATGTAAGCTTCTGCCCCAGAGTCGAGGATCTGCTCCATGTAGGTGGTGAAGTCGGTGGTGTCCAGGGGAGCAAAGATGTCATCGGCGACAAAAGTGCCACCGTCCAGGGTGCAGGCATCGCGGAAGGCGGCTGCCGAACCCTGACCAAAGGCGTAGTCAGGGGCAATCTGTACGAAGGTGCTGTACTGCTGGGTGAGGTATGTACACTCGTTGATCGCATCCTGGTAGTTATTTCGGCTGGTGCGGAAGGTGTATTCGTTAAAGTTCACACCGGTGATGTCATTGGCAGCACCCGGGGCAACGATCAGCGGGATCTGGTTCTCGGCAGCAATCCCCTGCAAAGTGGCGGTCGCGCCGGAGGAAACGGTACCCACCAGAATATCCACACCCTCAACATCGATCAACTCACGGGCAACCGTGGCGGTGTTATCGGGGGTGCTGGCATCATCACGCACAAATACCTGGAATTCACAGCCTTCCAGCGTGAAAGTGTTTTCCGTGGCAGCAGTGGCATCAAACACATCGCCAACAGAGCCGGGAGCGCCGGTAGCATATTCCATCCCCAACATGAACGAGGGGATCATGTGCGCGCCGTAAATTGCCAGAGCGCCGGACAGGTCAGTAATGAACCCAACCTTGATCGGCTCAGCGCAGGTCAGACCGGTGTCTACCGGTTCTTCCACCACTTCCTCGGTGGGTTCTTCCATCACCTCTTCGGTGGGTTCTTCCATCACTTCTTCAGTGGGTTCCACCACAACATTGTTCTGCGTATTTTCCTCTGCAGTGCCACCACCGCAAGCGGCCAGCAGCAATGAGAGCATTACCAGAACAAAAAACAAACCTTTAAAAGACTTTCGCATCTTTTTCTCCTTCGAATAATTTATGGATACTTGTTAATCTGTGATCGCCTTTCCTCGTTATTTGCTTCATTTACCTCCTTTACTGGAAACCAAATGTTGGTGAAAGACTTGGTTGAATATTCCTGGTTTTTCTAAAAACGGGACATGCCCGGCATCTTCTATCACAACTTCTTCGTAGCTCCCCCCGGCAGCGGCATACCGCTTCAATACAGCCCGCGTTTGCCCGACCATCGGCTGCGGCGGGTAAGCCTCTTCACCCGGCCAACCCGGCAGCAACCCCATGCGGCCCAAAAAGCCAACATCGGAGGCTGCCGCATCTGAGACTACCATGTCATGACTGCCGCGCACCCACAGCACCGGCACTTTGGGCTCCATCCCGATGATCTTTTCCACATCATGCTGGTACTTGGGTGATGTAGCGTTGGAAGCACCCCACTTCCCCGGGGCCACGAAAGGCCAGTTGGCAGACTGTTCCCCATCTCCGGGGACTTCCTGCGGGCCGATCTGGGTGGTCAGCATGGAGGAAAGCAGTTCTTCCTCGCGCGGAGAAATGTACGGTGGTTTGGTCAGCAGGGCGCGCAGCGCTGAAAGCGGCGAGAATGGGCTCGTCATGGTTCGGTCACCTTCTTTCAGACGCTTAATTAACTCTGGGTTGGAAAGCCCGCCGCCCGAACCGGCAAAATCCGGCACGGTTGGGGTACCGTCGTTGTCCCGGGTGGCGCCAAAACCATAGGGAGAGCCAGGATCGACCAGGGTGATCGTCCGGATGCGCTGCGGGTAATGCTTCATCAACTCCCACACCACCATCCCGCCCAGGGAGTTACCCACCAGGTGCGCTTTCTCAATCCCCAGATAATCCAGCAGCGCCACTGCATCGTCGGCCAGGTTGCCCAGACCGCGGGTAGCATCGATTTTCTTTGCCGGGTCCGATTCACCAAAGCCGCGCTGGTCCGGGGCAATCCCACGGAAACCTGCCGGCAGGGCAACAATAGTCTCTTCCCACCAGGTCGCCGAGGAGACGTTCCCATGCAGGAAGAGCACCGGCTCGCCATCTTCAGGTCCAAAGAACAACACCCGGGTGGTGATCTGGTCGGTGGCAATCGTCTTTGAGGTAATTCCTTCCATTGTTGGTATTTCCATAAAGTCTCCTTCAGGTCTCTAAGCTCAACCCAGGTATTTTTCCTTCAACTTCAGTTTTTCCACTTTGCCATACGGCGAATAAGGCAGGTCTTCCGCTACGATCAGCTTCTTTGGAATCTTGTAGCGCGCCAGTTTGTCCTGGCAAAACGCCTTCAGAACAGCTTCGCTGACTTCCTGGCCGTTCTCCGGCACCACGACCATCAACCCGACCTCCCCCCATGTCTCATCAGGTATCCCGATCAGGGCGGCATCTTTCACCGTCGGATGTTCTTTATATACGGCTTCCACCTCTGCGGCGTAAATATTCTCGCCGCCGCTCTTGATCATATCCTTGTAGCGACCGTCAATATAATAAAAACCATCCGCATCTTTATGGGCCATATCCCCGGTGTGAAACCAGCCGTCCACGACAGACTCAGCAGTCGCTTCCGGGTTGCGCCAGTAGCCGGCACACACATGCGGCCCCCAGATGAGAAGTTCACCGGCTTCGTCCACGCCGGATTCATCGCCGGTCTGCGGGTTGATAATCCGCATCTTGCTGTGCAGAATCGGCTTGCCCACCGAGCTGTTTTTAGGCACCGATTCCTCATCCGTCATGCTGAAGCAGTTCACGCCTACCTCGGTCAATCCGTACCCCTGCCGGAAGATGACATTTTTCTTTTCCCGCCACAGGTTCATCAGGTGCGGCGGGCAGGCCGCCCCCCCGCTGATAAAGTAATGCACCTGGCTGAAATCGGCCTCTTCAAAATAAGGGGAGTCCATCCACATCTGGAACAGGGTCGGCACCCCCAGGATGACCGTGCAGCCTTCCTCCAGGATCCAGCGCAGCGAATCTTCCGGGTCGAAGTCGCGCGCCAGCACGATCCGCCCGCCGATATATAAAATCGGAGTGAGAAAAGCAAACAACCCGCCAGCGTGGAATAACGGCGTGTACACCGGGGAGACATCCTTCTCTGTCACTCCCCAACTGCCAACCGTGTTGATGCAGTTGAACAGGATCTG
>QKGK01000212.1 GCA_003250455.1 Chloroflexota bacterium
AGGAGGATCCACCCATGCAAAAGCAAACCGCAGGCAGCCATAACAGCTCAAAGAAAGAAGGCTTTTCAAGCGAATTCATCAAAAAATTTTTTGAAGAGCTGCAAGCCACCCACAAACGACAGAAATAACCGCTGCCCTCCCTTGGGCACAATAGCATTGGGATTCTCTTTTCAATAACAATCAATCTGCTGATTCCTGTGCAGGAAGACTGAACCTCATTCAGTCAAAAAAAGTGTGGATTCATTTCCACACTAATTTTTTTAATCCCCCATATAACTATTTGTTTTCAGCCGCATACCAATCTAAAACCCGGTAAGCCCGAAGCGTGACCCAGCGGCTCGGTTTTCCCACACCATTGTCCATCTCTACCGGCATCACCCCGGGATACTGGACCTCCAGCAGCCACCGACCATCTTCCCTGCGCTTGGAAGCCACCAGGTCAATTGCCTCTGCCATACGTACATCAGGTGCAGCGCCCGCGCGGCGCAGGTATTCCAGCCCGCGCAGTACATCATAGTGCCACCATGTCGGGAAGGCAAACTGCGTGAACGCCGGATGGCTGATCGGGTCGTCCGGGCCGCTCTTACGGTCAACGGTGATCGGCTTGCCGGTCGACAACCGATGAAAGAGGTGGCGCTCCAGGAGATATTCCTCCCCGCGCAGGCGGGCAGCGATCACCTCCGGGCTGCCCCCGGTGCTCAATTCATATTCGAGCAGGGCCTCCAGCACACAGATGGTCGTATTGAAAGAAGACCGCGTGGAGCCCTTCACAGCATCGCAGTTCCAGCCGCCATCGGAGAGCTGTTCCCTGAGCAGACGGTTGATAATTCCCCGGACATCCTGAACAAAATACGCACCTGCCGCGCCAACCTGTCCGTTGATACAGGGTTCCAGCTCACCGGCAAAGAATGGATTGTCATCACATTCAAGGGGTCCGCATCCCTTCCAGGTGACATGCTCTCGCACAAGCCCCACTGCCCGGCGCGCCTGTTCGCTCTGCGGGTCCAGACCCAGGTCCCGCAGCAGCATCAATACGTGCATGGTGGAATTCCATCCACGGTTCCAGGCTGCGCCTCCCCACAGCCCGTCAGCCTCCTGCAGGGCAAGCAGGTGGGCGCCTAACCCTTCTGTGCCCACCCGGGAACGCTCTTTGGCGACATCTTCCGAAGGGGCGTGCAGCAGGTCCCGCATCACCTGCCAGCGGATGGCGGGGTCTCCATCCAGCAGCCATGCAATTACCGGATTTGTTGGTTTGAGTTTCTGCCGGTCAGAAAAAAGAGGTGTCATATCCTGGGTCTCCTGTCATCGAAATAAATAAATGGTTGCAGCCTGAAAGCTCCATCGCTGCTATCATTTTACCGGCAACTCCACCCTCCGCAAAATGCGACCATTTTCCCAATTGGACAATTCTTGGCAGATTTCTGATATAATCCACCCTTACTATTGCCCAGGACCTGAATCTGCAGGCAGTAGCCACAGACTGGGGTTCTAATCCCCAACCCGCAAACGCGAAACTTTTGCCGATGTGCACACAATGGATATTTCTCCCTCTATAATTGAAGAAAAACTCGATACCTTCCTGCCACGGGTACAACGCCCCGGACGTTATACCGGCGGCGAACTCAATCAGGTGGTCAAAGACTGGTCTCAGGTGCAGACCAAAGTAGCCCTGGCCTTCCCCGATATTTACGACCTGGGGATGTCCAA
>QKGK01000388.1 GCA_003250455.1 Chloroflexota bacterium
ACTGCAAAACCGTCTATATCCGGGAGGTGAATATCCAAAATTACCAGGTCGGGGAGGTGCTTGGAACACTCCTTCAGAGCGTCCTCGCCAAAATTGACCGTGATGACCTTGTATCCTAATACGGTAAAATAGGCGTTCAGCATTTCAGCCACGTCCAGGTCGTCGTCCACAACTAGAAGCGTGGCATTTTCCTGAGGGGGGGTATCCATATTAGCTGATTGGTTCTTTCTGAATCACAAACCGGCAGACGTCATCCCCTTTGGCAATACACTCCGATTCGTTCACCCGGAATTCGTTTCCTCCCGAGACCCACTTAAGGGATTCCTGGATCAACCCGGTGGATATAAAGCACACCGGACGGTCTTCCCCGTGGCGACCCCAGCAGACCGGGCATCGGTGGATGATATAGTGGAACTCGTCTCCGTGGTCTTCCACGGTGCTGTGCTGGTCGCTGACCGTGGTGAATATCTTTGCCATCGCGGGCAGACCCAGCTTCAATTTTTGCTGCAAGGGCAGCACTTTAAAAGCCAGGTCGCCTACACCCGCCATTGCCCCAAAATTCCGCAGTGCGTCAGAAAAAGTGGCCCTGCCTGCGCGCAAGGCCAATCCACGCCCACCACGGGGTCCGTACATCTCTTCCAGGGCATAGTTGATCATGGAATACTGGGAAAAATCAAATTCTCGTTCAAGGTTCTCTGAAGGATAGTTATCGATCAAGTGAGGGAGGTGGGCCATATTTAAAATCGCGTTTAGCCCGTTTTTCCCCATTACTTCTTCCAGGGCTTTAAGGGTGATCAGGGCAAAACGGTTGGGGTAATAAAACCCGCTTTTTGGGATTTGATCCATACGATTTGCCCTGCTCCTAAATTAAATCCACCAGATCAGCCACGGCGCGTTTCATATCCAAAAGGATAAGGCCAAGTTTGGCCTCTTTGCGGGCCATGACGGTAAGAACCGCCTCTTCTCCCACGGCCATCAGCAGGACATATCCGTTTTCTCCCCGGATATAGACCTGTTCCAAAACGCCCCGGCCGAGTTCAGAAGCGATCCGTTCTCCCAGGGAGAGCATCGCTGCCGACATGGCCGAGACGCGGTCTTCTTCAATATATTGATGGAGTGCGGAAGCAATGCTCAAACCGTCCACGCTCACAATTGCAGACCCTTCCACATCGGTGGAAGAGGCCTGTAGATCGCGCAGCCGGTCAACCATCTTTTGATTTCGAGATTTCGTCAACGGAATGCTCCTGACATTCAGATTCAGGTTCAAAATGAGGTTTGCCACCGCATTTTGACGGTTCGAGTGTCAATCGAGCCTGATTTTTTGGAGGGAAAAAGCGCCTTTCTGCCTCCCATCCTCACCAGATTTAATGTAGCACAGGGGGTACGCTGTGTCAAGCTGGGGCAACTTACAGCTTCGTCAAATCTTCATGCCAAGTTTATGATAAAAATCTTCTCTGTTCACTGGAAATTTTTCTGCCCGCCCATGCTATAATCCAGCCAGTTGGATGAAAAATCGAACCCGAACAGGGTAAACCTGTTGGTGGAAGGAAACCATGCTGATACATTCTGCAGCACAACTTTTAACCCTCGCCGGTCCGCCTCAACGCGGCCAGCACCTCGGCTCCCTTTCGATCATCGAAGATGGCGCGGTCCTGCTGGAGGGTGAACGCATTGCCGTGGTTGGCCCCAGCCCCGAACTGCTCGCACGGTATCCGGATGCCCCCCGGCTGGATGCCTCCGGTAAAGTGGTGATGCCCGGCTTTGTAGACCCGCACACCCATGCCATTTGGGGCGGCGACCGGGCAGTCGAATTTGAACTGAAACTGGAAGGCAAGACCTATCTTGAGATTCTCCAGTCTGGAGGCGGGATCCTCTCCACGGTCACCGCTACCCGGCAGGCCAGCACCGCATCATTGATTGCCCAGACGCGGGCGCGCTTATCGCAGTCATTCCGTCATGGCACCACCACCATCGAGGTGAAAACCGGCTACGGGCTGGATACCGATACCGAACTGCGCATGCTGGATGCGCTGCTGGCGCTGCACCAGGAAGGTCCCTGGGAGATCATCCCCACCTTTTTGGGCGCACATGCCGTCGCACCGGAATACAAAGGCGACCCGCAGGGCTACACAGACCACATCTGCAAAGTGATGCTGCCCGCCCTCGCCCAATGGTGGCAGGCCCACCAGGGAGAGATCAGCCAGCCATTTGTGGATGTCTTTTGCGAGACCGGCGCTTTCGACCTGGAACAGTCCCGGCAGATCCTCACCGCTGCGAAACAACTGGGATTCCCGCTCAAAGTGCACGCTGACGAATTTGACAACCTCGGCGGCAGCAGCCTGGCCGTCTCGCTGGGGGCTGCCTCCGCCGACCACCTGGTGACCACCTCCGCCGCCGACATCCAAGCGCTGGGGCGCTCGGATACCGTGGCAGTGGGGCTGCCGGGCACTCCGTTTGGCCTTGCACATCAGGAATACACCCCGGCAAAAGCCATCCTGGAAGCAGGCGGCACGCTGGCCCTGGCCTCTGATCTGAACCCAGGCACTACCTGGTGTGAAAATCTGCAAACCACGCTGGCAATCGCCTGCCGCTATATGAAACTGACCCCCGCCCAGGCGATTGCTGCCGCCACCGTCAACAGCGCCGCCGCCCTGGGAATGCAAGACCGCCTCGGCACCCTCGAAGCCGACAAGCAGGCTGACCTGCTGATCCTGGATGTACCGGATTACCGCCATTTGGGCTACCGCTATGGGATCAACCTGGTGCATACGGTGATCAAAAAGGGGATGACTTTCCCCATCATGCAGGAACTGGAGTAACCCACATGACAGACTTACTGCACAGCGACTTTTTACTCATGCTGGAAGTGATCCTCGCGATTGGCGTTGGATGGATCATTTTACGCTTCCTGTTCAAACTGGCGCGGAAAATCTTTGCCTTTGGCTGCTTTACCATCGTCATTGTCGGGATCATCCTGCTGGCCGGACAGCTGGTCAAAGGAGGATAGCACATGCCCACCATCGAACAGGCCAGAGCCTGGTACCGGTCCAACAATGCCGTCCACGACTTTGACCACGTGCAGCGCGTTTTTCATCTGGCCGAACACCTGGCGGCGGCTGAAGGCGCAGATGTGGAGATCGTGCGCGCTGCCGTGCTGCTCCACGATGCCCAATCCGCCTCCGGGGACGAAAATGCCCGCCTGGCGCATCATGAAGCAGCGGCGCAATTTGCCGGGGATTTGCTGTCCGGCGAAGGCTGGTCAGAAGAGCGCATCCAGGCTGTGCAGGACTGCATCCTCACCCACCGCTTCCGCACCGGAGAAGCCCCTCAATCCCTGGAAGCCAAAGTGTTATTTGATGCCGACAAACTGGATGCCATCGGCGCAATCGGCACCGCCCGTGCCCTGGCCTACGCCGTGCTGGACGGGCAGCCGATCTACGCCGAACCCTCCGAAACTTTCCGTCAAACCCTGGAAACCGAACCTGGTGAAGCCTACACCGCCTACCATGAATACCTGTTTAAGTTATCCAGGATCAAAGACCGCATGCAAACTGCAAGCGGGCGGGCGATCGCCACAGCGCGCGACGACTATATGCAAGGCTTTTTTAACCAATTACGTTTGGAGGTTATCGGGGAAAAGTAAGAACATATCCTCTTTTCTCCTCATTAAAGGTATGAATGAACACAGAAAAATCCTATCGGTTTTAGCACACCCTGACGATGAATCTTTTGGTATGGGCGGTACGCTGGCCTATTATGCCCAGCAAGGGGTGGAAGTTCACCTGATCTGTGCCACCCGCGGCGAAGCAGGCGTGGTTGACCCCGAATTTTTAACCGACCATATCTCAATTGCCCAACGCCGCGAATCCGAACTGCGCTGTGCAGCAGAACAGCTTGGCCTCAAGGCAGTTCACTTTCTGGATTACCGGGATTCCGGTATGGAAGGCTCTGAGGAGAACCAGCACCCCAACGCCTTCATCAACGCCCCCCTGGATGTTGTCACCGGCAAGATCGTCGCCTATATCCGGGAATTCAAACCCGATATTGTGCTCACCTTTGACCCGGTCGGAGGATACCACCACCCGGACCACATCCATATTCAGCGCGCCGCAACCGCTGCTTTTCAGGCAGCGGGAGATGCCAGCCAATACCCGGATGCCGGAGCCCCTTTCCAGCCCAAAAAGCTGTACTTTCACCATTTCCCCCGCAAATTCATCCGCAATGCCGTGAAGGTGATGAAATTGTTTGGTAAGGACGCCACCAAATTTGGCCGCAACAAAGATATCGACCTGGAAATGCTTGCCGGGGATAAAGATTACCCTGCCCATGTGCATATTAATTACTCCAGCGTCAAAAATTTGAAGGAGACCGCCAGCGAATGCCATGCCAGCCAGTACAATTTCGGCAGCCAAAGTCCCTTGCTGTTTCGCCTGGCAGGTAAGCTTGCTACTGGTAAAGACACCTTCATGCAGGCAGCACCGCCTGTCCCCGACAATTTCAGGATCAATGACCTGTTTGCCGGATTGTAACCTCACCAGATGTGATTTTTATCAGGATTTTCCCTCCTGTTACCCTTCCCAACAGTGATACCCACTGGTATAATAATCCGCTGTGCCAGAGGCTGTGGTTTGCGTCTGGACATTTGATTGAATCATAATTAGAGGAATTTACCATGTCTCAAGAAATCTTAAGATCAGTTGAAGCCCCTGTAAACGAAAATATCCCGGACCTGAACCCTGGCGATGTCGTCAACGTGCATGTCCGGATCAAAGAAGGCAACCGCGAGCGCGTCCAGGAATTCAAAGGGACAGTCATCCGCTCCCGGAATACCGGCAACAATGCCAATTTCACCGTCCGGCGCATCGCCAGCAACGGTATCGGCGTTGAGCGCACCTTTTTACGTCGCTCTCCCCAGGTGGAGAAAGTGGTGATCGAGCGCTCTTCCCATGTTCGTCGTGCAAACCTGTATTTCCTGCGCGACCGGATTGGTAAATCTGCCCGCCTCAAGCAAAAGATCAAAAAATAAGGACCGATTGGTTCCGTTTACACTCATCGCAGAACACAGACTATCTCTACCAATAGTCCGTTCTAACATAACGTTTCTCGTGTAAAATAGGGTGCAGCTAAGCACCCTATTTGCTTTAAACCTGGAGGCAAGATGCCCGCTCCTCTGATTGGACTGACCACCCGGAACACTGAACATCCCCAAAATAAATACCCCCTCAGTTCCTCACCCAGAACCTACCCCACCGCACTGGTCAAAGCTGGCGCCATGCCGGTGCTCATCCCAACCAACCTGCCGCCAGAAAGCTATCCGGACCTGCTTCACCGCCTGGATGGGATCATCTTCACCGGCGGCGGGGATATCGACCTGCAATACTTCCCCGGAGAGGCGCATCCCGAAATTTATGGCATCGATCTGGAACGGGACGCAATGGAAATTACCCTGTCCCGTATGGCTGTGGAAGCTGGCCTCCCACTGCTGGGTATCTGCCGCGGTTTCCAGGTGATCAACGTGGCCCTTGGCGGCACGCTGTACACCCACATCCTCGACCAACTTCCCGGCGCACTGGAACATTCCTGCTACCCGGCTTACCCACCCGACCACCTGGCACACAATGTCAGGCTGGCACCGGGTACAAAATTATCCGGTATTTTCCAGGCAGATACTGTCCAGGTCAACAGCCTGCACCACCAGGGTGCTAACCAGCTCGCCCCCGGGTTGACCGTAGCGGCCACTGCCCCGGACGGGCTGGTGGAAGCCTTTGAAATCCCCAAACACCCCTTTGGCATCGCCGTCCAGTGGCACCCGGAATGGATGCCCGAAGACGGGAACATGCAGCGCTTATTCCGGGCATTTGTCACCACCGCGGCCCACACTGCCGCAGAGCCCATCCAATGAACAATTCCCCGATTGGCATTTTCGACTCCGGCGTTGGCGGCATTTCGGTGCTCAGGGCAATCCGCCAGCAGATCCCCAGCGAAGACCTCATCTTCCTGGCAGACCAGGCGCACGTGCCCTATGGGCCGCGCCCGTTGGAGGAAGTGCGTGATTTTTCCGTAAAGATCACCCGCTACCTGCTGGGTCAAGGCGCAAAGCTGATCGTGGTGGCCTGCAACACAGCCTCTGCTGCAGCCCTGCATCACCTGCGGGCGCTCTTCCCGGAGGTGCCCTTTGTCGGCATGGAACCCGCCGTAAAGCCCGCCGCAGAGCATTCGCACACCGGCGTGGTCGGTGTGATCGCCACCCCTGCCACCTTCCAGGGGCAGCTGTACGGCTCTGTGGTCGAGCGTTTTGCCGAAGGCGTCACCCTGATGCAGGATACCTGCCCCGGACTGGTCGAGCAGATCGAAGCAGGTAAGCTCGACGACCCGGACACGGACGCCATCCTGCAAAACGCGCTGGGCAAGATGCTGACTGCCGGCATCGACACCGTCGTGCTGGGATGCACCCATTTCCCCTTCGTCATCCCGGCCATCAAGCGGATCGTCGGCGAAGAGGTGCGGGTGATCGACCCGGCCCCGGCAGTTACCCGCCAGGTAGGCCGCCTGCTCGACCAGCATAACCTGCGCAGCGACACTTCTGACCCTGGTACGACCGATTT
>QKGK01000189.1 GCA_003250455.1 Chloroflexota bacterium
ATCCAGCACTGGAATTATCTTCTCCCGACGCTGAATTGGTGGCTTTTTGAATAATAGATTGTTCCATTGCCTGGGCGGTTTCCTGAAGATCGCTGGCCTTCCCATTACAGGATGAAAGCAATAACATTCCAAACAAGAAGGTTGCAAGGATTTGAAATTTCTTCACATTCTTTTTCCTAATTGACATCTTTACGTTTTTGCAGCAGCAGAATACCACCAAACAATACTACGATCATGACCATTTGAGCCCCCCAGGATTTCAGTATGAACGGCCAAAACAGATCCGGATTGTCCTTATCAACAAACGACCAGGGCTGATCGCCAACAAAAGTTGACATGATAGCTTCAGCGGGTTGAACTGCTGATGCGACAGCAGCCTGATAGGTGATCATGGCTTCCTGATATACCACCACTTCTGCCTGATAAACCGCAATTTCAGCTTCATAAGCAGCAAAATCAGCTTTTGCCTGTGCCTGCAGAGCCTCCACGTCTAGTTGATAAGCCTGCAAAGACTCCAGATAGGCCGCCATAGCCACAGTATCTGATTCGTCCACAGGCTTTTCCGGGGGCGGGGGAACGGCAATATCGGGCGGACGCACCGGTGGATCCCCAGGATCTGGTGGGGAGGGCTCATCAATTTGGGGGTTATAAAAACTGCCCAGGCTGGGGTAATTACAGGATTCCTGGTGCAAAGCACTGACCCCAAGGCAATTACATCCATTTTGTTTTTTTTCTTCCTCTGTCATTAATACCCTGAGATCTTCATCAATCAACCAGCAAGCATCTTTTGCCACGTCTGATCCAACCCCCGTGATGCCCATTAATCCCTGATAAGCCCATTTCGTTGACGTGAAACTACTCAGCGTTTCAGGAAGCGGCACCAGCGCCCCTCCTAGAACAATTTGTGGAAGCATCAACATAATCACAATCAATGGAGCAGCATTTGCATTTGGAGAAAAGGCCGAAGCAAATAACCCCAACATCATACCAGCCATGGTTGTCAGTGCGAGGGTAATTAAAATCAGGAAAAATTCCCTGGGCCCACCAGGCATTTTAAAGGCCAGATATTGGATTATGGTATAACAGGCAGCCTGGTATAGGGCCAATACCCCAGCAACCCAGACCTTAGAAAGGACATAGGGGAATATTTTCAGGTTTACCAGCCGCTCTCGCTTGTAAATCTCGGTTTCCTTAACAATTTCCCTCATCTGGGCTAACCCGCCCACCATAACACCGTAAATCGTCAGCATGAATAGAACGATCACAACATTGTATGGGTTGCCCTCAATGAAATCAAATGGATTATTTCCCAATACCAATGAAAGCACGACCGATAATAACCCTACCATTGGTGCTGCGGCCAGCATCAAGGCTAAACTGAACCGGTCACGGACCAACGTTCGCAGGTTACGTTTAGATAACACCAGGAATTGGCGCCAGGCTGAAACCTCCTTCCTCGATTCTGCTGTTAGCGATGGGGTTGCAAACACTTTGGAAACAGCGGTTGAAGAAATATTTCCGAGTCCCACAGGGGTTTTCCGCTTTTCATCCAACTCAGCAGAAATATAGTTCTGGTATGCCTGGTGATTCTTAAATCGGTCACCCCATTCTTCAGGCGTCCCCCTGGATGGATCATCAAGCAAGGCATAGATCTGATCGAATTCCATCGCACTCGTCCGGCGGTCTCGCTCAGAGCGGAAT
>QKGK01000522.1 GCA_003250455.1 Chloroflexota bacterium
ATATCTTCAAACGCCATCGCCTCAGCGCTGATCTTTCCAGGGGGTAGTGGGGTAACCTTGACGAAGCTGTCACGGACATTGGCAGCGCTGGCCAGCAGCCGCATTTGTTCTGCGACATCGTACTGGTAGGTCTGTTCCAGGGCTTCGATGTAGAACCCCAGCAGCTCCTGGATGGACTTGATGTCCTGTTCGTTGATCTTGAGGATCTCTACCAGGGCTCCCAGCGCGATGCGTTTCCTTAATGACGACTGCACAAAACCCATTTCCGGGGTTAATTTCTGATAGACCACACCACCCGTCATACCGGCAAAGGCATACGGACCGGGATCGCCCATGATCAGGACTCGACCGGCTGTCATATATTCACAGGCAAAACCTTTCAGGTTGGCGAAGGTGGAAGTGCGCAATCTTTCCTCGGTGAGCGGTTCCAGGATCTCCCCACCCAGGATCACATCAGCACCGGAAAGACGAATGCAGGCACGTGAATCGGCGTTGCCCTGTACGATCAGGGTGCCGGCCTGGGCTCCATAAGCGAAGCTCTTGCCAACCGAGCCATCCATGCGCACACCTTCGTGGTTGATACCCTTCATGACGGCTACCCGACCTCCCAGCGCACCTTTGGCAGTGCCATCCTGGGTGCCGCCTTCGATGATAATATCCAACGGATCAGCCAGCCAGGCAGAGAAGCCATTGCCACCCACAGAGGAGGGGCCGAAACGCAGGTGCAGGCTATCCACCCGCTCTTTTACCTCTGGGTCACGGGAGAGAGCGCCGACTACATGCGATCCCAATGCACGGTCAATGGCCATGACGGAATCCTGGTAGGTGATTTCGCGCTCATCATCGCCGACAACGGTCTCGAGGATCAGTTCACTCAGTAAGCGGGTCAGGTTGTTACGCGGGCGGACCAGCAGGCGTCCAACACCGGGTTCCAGTTCCGGACGGGGGCGCAATGGCATGGATGCCAGCATGCTGGAAAGGTCCACCTGGTCATTCAGGGAGACCTGCTCCAACAGATCGCCACGGCCGACCAGGTCCTGCAATCGCAGCGCACCCAGACGGGCAACAATCAGACGGATCTCTTCGGCCATGCCTTCGAAAAGCCGCACCAGGCGGTCGACCGAGTTCTCATATTCCAGAACAGTAAATACTTTCAAGCCTTTTTCTTTAGCTTCTTCCATCGAGGTAATCTGGGTGGTGATGCCGGCCATACAGGTGCCTTCTTCACATTTGCGGCAGATGGTACAGCCAATGGACACCATCGCCATGGTCCCGTAACCAACCCGGTTGGCACCCAACAGCACCATTTTCACCAGGTCTTCACCCATTTTCATGCCGCCATCGCACCAGATCTCGACCTTATTACGCAGACCGGATTCCACCAGGGCTCTGTGCGCCTGGATGACGCCGATTTCCGCTGGGAGACCGACATATTGCAAGGCATGCTTGCGGGCTGCACCGGTACCACCGTCGTAGCCACTCAGGTTGATGATATCCGCACCAGCTTTGGCGATCCCGACCGCGATGACGCCGATTCCGGGCACCACCGGACATTTGACCGAGACCTTAGCCTGCGGGTTGACCACTTTCAGCTCTTCGATCAACTGGGCCAGGTCCTCAATGGAGTAGAGGTCGTGATTATTGGAGGGGGACAGGAGCGAGACGCCGGGGGTGGTATGGCGTGCCTCAGC
>QKGK01000492.1 GCA_003250455.1 Chloroflexota bacterium
AAGGATAACGGTGTATCCATCAAATATCACGCATTGTCCTTCCGGGGATTCACGGTCGACCCTCGTTCTTCCGATATCGTGTATGCCATGGCGGAAACCACCCGAAACGATCCGAATCCAGATGAAACAGGTGGGGAAATATACAAGACAACCAATGGCGGTGAAAGCTGGCAGTTGATCTGGGACGGCGGCATGCCCTCAGCCCTGGCCCGCTATCTGTGGATAAATCCCAGCAATCCGGATATTTTGTATGCATCCACCGGGATCTTCGACCGGGGGGCTGTCAATGGTAGCCCCGCCAGCCAACTAAACGCCGGACTTGGGGTGCTTAAATCTACGGATGGAGGAACGACCTGGCGCGCCCTAGGGCAAGCCAACGGATTGGAACTGATGCATACCGGGAGCCTGTTCATGCACCCGGATAACCCCGAGGTCCTCCTGGCTGCCGCCGGTCACCTGGGTGGAAGAGAAGATCTAATGTTTTTGGAAGGACAGGGGTACAGTCCGGCCGGGATATACCGTACGGTCGATGGCGGAGAAACCTGGGAACATGTGCTGGCTGCTCCCATCTCTCGCCCCATGGAAGCCTACACTTCGGTTGAAATATGTCCCTCAGACCCGAATATCGCCTATGCGGGCAGTGAATATGCAATTTACCGCAGTGAAAATAATGGAGAAACCTGGAAGTTGGTCGCTGGTGGTGACCAGAGATGGGGACCACCGGGTGTGGTTGCAGGCTTTCCAATTGACATGCAGTGCGATGAGAAAAACCCAGACCGTATTTTCGCCAACAATTATGCGGGCGGTAACTTTTTGAGCGAAGATGGCGGTAAGACGTGGGTGAACGCTAGCCAGGGGTACACCGGGGCCCACATCCTTTCACTCTCCGTGGTTTCCGGTATGCCCGGGGAACTGTACGCTTCGGGCCGGTCTGGAATCTGGAAGACTGACACAGGCGGAAACTCCTGGGTTGGGTTACGTCCCGATCATACAGATGTCTTCCCGTTGGATACTGGCGCAATCGCTGTCGACCCATCCAATCAGAACCGCCTGCTCAGCGGAGGCAGGAACGTTTTCACTTTGATAGAATCATTGGATGGGGGCCAAACCTGGAAAAACCTCTGGCAGTTGAGTGATTTGGGGATAGAGCATCCGATGAAACCAGACATGGTTCCATCCGCGATCGTTTTCGCCCCCTCGAATCCGCAGATCGTGTATATCGGAGGCGCACACGAAAACGGAGCCCGCAGGCATGAACCCTATTTTCAGGGAATTGGCGTCCTGATCTCAAAGGACGGCGGCAAGACGACCTCCCAGGCCAGCGACGCCTCGCTGTCACAACTGGCCGTGTTCGATATCGCAGTCCATCCGACAGACGCAAATACCGCTTACGCAGCGACGAGCGAAGGCATCTTTAAAACCGCAGATGGCGGCGGTTCCTGGGAATCCCTGCCCATGGCAGGAGACCTGAAGTGGGTCTGGACGGTTGCCATCCATCCGCAAAACCCGGATACCCTGATTGCGGGGGTTGAGCAGGCTGGACCGCAAATCAGTACGGACGGCGGGCAAACCTGGCAACCCGGAAACGCCGGCTGGGAGACAAACGGCTCTCCTTCCGCCATTGTTTTCGATCCTAACAATCCACAAACCGTGTATATGGCAGATTATATTTCCGGCGTGTACCGTTCTGGGGACGGCGGGCACACATGGGGGAAGATCAACCAGGGATTGACCTTGCGAAATGTGGTGAATATGGTCATCACCCATGATGGAAACCACCTGTACGCCGGGACGTTCGGCGGGGGCGTATTCAGGCTGGATTTGAATGGCCAGCCGCCGGTCGAAGGTCCTGGAGCAGGGATAGAGCCCGAAGAGGGGGAGCCAGAATCCGCTGCTGTACCGGCCGTGCCTGCTGAAGAATCCCAACCCATGCCACCGATCCTCCTAGGAATCATTGCGGTGTTTGTGGTGCTGGTTGTCGTTATCTTGTTCTTCGTCCTGAGGAGGAGGCAATGAACCCAATTACCAGTTATGTGGTTACATTGCTGGTAATGATCTGCCTTCTGCCGGCCTAGGGAAAGCGGGTAATATGAAACGCGGTTTGTTTACGTTTGCAATAGCCCTATTGGCCGTACTTGTGTCGTGTACATCCAGGCCGGATTCCATTGGCGGGGTTGTCCTTGACGAAGATGGCAACCCGCTGGCCGGTGCGGTCGTCCGTATCAAAGCAACCGAACTCGAAACGGTCAGCGACCAGGATGGGCATTTCGAGTTGACCGGGCCTGTCTACGGCGAATCGTTGTTCATCACCGCCTGGGTACCCGGCTATTTCATCCACGGCGTGGATAGCGTCCAGGCTGGGGCAAAGGATGTGGAGATCGTCCTTGAAAAACATGCTGACAGCGATCACCCTGATTACGAATTTGTGAGCGCTTTTTCCAGCGCAGGGCTGGCGGGCAATTGCCAGAACTGCCACGCCGAAGCGGATGAGACAGCGGCGCTGCCCTTCACGGAATGGAAGCAGGACGCACACGCGCTCTCAGCTCAAAACACGCGCTTCCTGAGCATGTACCTCGGGCAAGACCTGGCAGGCAACCAGAGCCCGCTCACACGCAAAGGTTACAACCGCGATTACGGTAGTTTTCCGCTGCGTCCTGATCCGACCAAACCCTATTACGGCCCCGGCTACAAGCTCGATTTTCCGGATACGGCCGGAAACTGCGCCGCATGCCATACCCCCGCAGCATCGGTCAACAATCCTTACAGCGTGAATCCAACTACCGTGGACGGCACCGCAGAGGAAGGCGTTGGCTGCGATTTCTGCCATAAAGTCTGGGGTGTGCGCCTGGATCCGGCCTCAGGCTTGCCCACCCTCAATATGCCGGGGACCCTGTCCTTTGAATTCCGCCGGCCACCCGAAGGGCATCAATTCTTCGCCGGACCACTGGATGATGTCGCTCCTGGAGAAGATACCTACTCCCCCTTACAGCAGCAAAGCCAGTTTTGCGCACCCTGTCATTTTGGCGTTTTCTGGGATACGGTCATCTACAACTCGTTTGGGGAATGGCTGGAAAGCCCATACAGCGACCCGGAAAACGGAAAGGCCTGCCAGGACTGCCATATGCCCCCAGGAAAGAATGATCACTTCGTGCGCATCGACAAGGGCGGCGTGGCACGTAACCCAGAGACCATCTTCAGCCACCGCATGCCGGGGGCAGCCGATAGCGATCTTCTCCAAAACGCGGTCAGCATACAAGCAGATTCGCACCGTAAAGGGGACAGGATCATCGTCGACGTGAAGATCATCAACGACCAGAGCGGGCATCACGTCCCAACCGATTCGCCACTGAGACAGCTCATTTTGCTGGTGCAAGCCACGGGAGCCGACGGAGAAGCTTTGGCTTTCCTCGAAGGCCCAGTAGTGCCCGCGTGGGGTGGAGTGGGAAACCAAGAGAACGGCTATTACGCAGGACTCCCCGGCAAAGGCTACGCAAAAATCCTGGGAGAGCTATGGACGGAAGTCTCCCCCACGGGCGCGTACTGGAATCCGACCCGTGTGCTAAGCGACAACCGGCTGGGGGCGTTTGATTCAGATGAAAGCCATTACGTTTTTGAAGCTCCAGATGATCCGGTGAAGATCGAGGTGACCCTTTTGTTCCGCCGAGCGTTCAAAGAACTGATGGATCAAAAGGGATGGGATGTGCCGGATATCATCATGGAATCGGACCTATTGGACATCCCATAATGAGGGCCAGGCACGTGGGATCAGCGGGGTATTTCATCCCTTGTCGTACAATCGACCGGGTTTACCCGTTGTAATTTTATTAAGAGGATGTTTTAACTTACCTGAGCAGCAGCTCTCTATAAGAACCAGGGTATTCAAAATGACAGCTTGCAGCAGAGTATAATCTCAGGCATGATCCTTGTCACAGGTGGAACCGGATTTATCGGTCGGGCACTGGTGCGCCATTTATATGCTTCCGGCTATCCCGTGCGGACGCTGCTGCGCCCTTCTCCGCGCACGCCGCGCCTGCCCAGGGGAGTCCCGGTTGAAGCGGCCGTTGTCAGCCTAAGCGACCAGCGCGGACTGCGTGCCGCCCTGCGTGATGTCGATACCATCATTCATCTGGCCGGGTCCGAATGGCAAGGACGGAGCGCCAACCTGCTGGAGACAGATATCCAGGGGACACGGAACCTGGCGAGAGCCGCCAAGGACGCCAGCATAAAGCGTTTCATTTTCCTCAGCCACATCGGCGCCCACAGGGCTTCAGCATTTCCGGTTCACAAGGCCAAAGGAATCGCCGAAGAGCACATCCGCAAATCCGGTGTACCGCATACGATCATCCGTTCGTCAATCGTGTTCGGCCCCGAAGACCACTTCACCACCGACCTGGCCACTTTAATGCGATTCTCTCCCGGAATCTTCTTTACCCCGGGAGATGGGCAAACGCTGGTACAGCCTCTATGGGTCGAAGACCTGGTTACCAGCCTGGTGTGGGCCATAGAAAGCCCGAGCACACGAAATCAAACCTATGAAATCGGCGGCAGTGAATATTTCACGATGCGCCAGGTGTTGACGACCATCATGGAGGTCATCCGCATACGCCGAGCCCTGGTCTCTGCACCACCACCGTTCCTGCGCTCATTGATCGTAACCCTGGAAACATTCTTCCCCCGTTATCCCCTTTCTTCCTTCTGGGTGGACTACACCGCCGTCAACCGCACCTGCCCGGTAGATAACCTGCCGCGCTTTTTCGGCCTGATGCCGGCCCGCTTCACTTACCGCCTGGATTATCTCCACCGCAAGTCGCGCCTGGCTATCCTATGGCATAATCTCACCACCCGTATCAACCAGATGAGCAAACGCACCCGCTCTCGAGGCTGACCTGCCATGCACAGCTATACCATCCGCCTACTGGAAAAACCCGAAGAGATGACGGCCGTACTTGAACTGCAGCGCATGGTCTGGCCAGGCAGCGAAACCGATATCGTGCCAGCACACGTACTTCTCACTGCAGTGCACAACGGAGGCCTGATCCTGGGCGTGTTCGAAGAAGATGTCCTGATGGGTTTTGTCTTCGGCTTCCCGGGGGTCGATATGCTCCCCGACGGGCCGCAGCTAAAACATTGTTCGCACATGCTAGCCGTGCGGCCAGACGCCCGCGATGCCGGCCTGGGATTTGCCCTCAAGCGCGCGCAATGGCAAATGCTGCGCCAGCAGGGCCTCACTCACGCAACCTGGACCTATGATCCCCTGCTCAGCCGCAACGCCCATCTCAATATCGCAAAGCTAGGGGCGACATGCAATACTTACCTGCCCTCATACTACGGTGAAATGAGTGACGGACTCAACATTGGCTTGCCGAGCGACCGTTTCCAGGTGGACTGGTGGCTGATCTCGAGACGGGTGGAAAGAAGGCTGGGAAAACATCCACGGGGCAGACTAACCCTGAAGCATCTCATCGAAGCCGGGTGCCAACCCCTGTACGCGCCCCCGGCACGCCTGGATGGCCTGCTTCCGCCCCCTGAGAAGAACCCAAGTTCGAGCGAAAAAATCGCTGCGATTGAAATTCCTCCTGACTTCATGGCGCTCAAGGCCGCCGATATGGAACTTGCCCACGCGTGGCGTATTTTCACCCGAGAATTCTTCGAAGCCGCTTTCTCCAGCGGCTACATCGCCACAGATTTCATTTTCGAGCAGGGCCGTAGTTTTTACGTTCTCTCACACGGCGAAGCGACCCTGGAAGGTGACTTTTGATCAGGAGAGGCATCCGCCGCCTGAACAAGGCTGTTTCCGAGCTTTTCTTCCTGGATCAATGGGTCATCATGACCGCCCCGCGCACGGAGATCGAATCACTCCAATGGGCAATATTCAGGCCCATCATCCCACCCCCTGACCGCTACTGGGCCGATCCCTTTGCCATCAGGCGGGATGACCGCTACTACGTGTTCATCGAAGAAAAAATCTACCAGAAAGGGCGCGGGCACATCTCCTGCCAGGTATTGGACCCAGACGGGAACATCCAGTCCACTCAAATGGTGTTGGAGCGTCCCTACCATCTTTCCTACCCGTTCCTGTTCGAGTTCGGGGGAGATCTTTTCATGCTGCCTGAAACAGCACAGAACCGCACGCTGGATGTCTACCGCTGCACGCGCTTCCCTGACCAGTGGGAACACGCCCAAACCATCATGAAAGATGTTTACGCAGTGGACGCCACCCTACTGGAATACGAGGGAAAGTGGTGGCTATTTGCCAATATCAAGGAAGGAGAAAAGGCATCCTCACTCGACAGGCTGTTCCTTTTCCATGCAGATACGCCACTGAGCACTGATTGGAAATCGCATCCCCTCAATCCAATCGTAGATGACATCAAAACTTCCCGCCCGGCCGGGCGCATCCTGGCGAGACCCGAAGGCCTCATTCGCCCTTCGCAGGATTCTTCTCGCCGGTACGGTTATGCCCTGAACTTCAACCGGATCACGAAGCTCAGCCAGACGGATTACCAGGAGTCGCATGTGGGGCGCCTGGAACCACCGCGAGGGGGCAATATCCTCGCC
>QKGK01000553.1 GCA_003250455.1 Chloroflexota bacterium
TAATTGAAATAAAATCCAACATCTTTAAAATTACTAATTGATTTTAATAAGTAAATAATATATACTTAATTTGAACCACTGAAAACGTGAATACGTCGTAGGTGGTGTATTTTTTAATATGGGTGATAAACGATCCCATATTGATTTCTATTTGATGCAAATGTATTTAGTCTTGGTTTAAGTTTCAACATCCAATCCGAAATTTTTTGGGTTGTTATGAGGTGAGACAATCTGTTCGGAAATTTACCAATTCCAGTTTCATTGATCGCATTTAAATAAATAATATATGAAATTAAATCCGCTAATTGAATAAAATACGACTCTTTTGAATCTTTGGGTAAAGGATCTTCAATTAACGAACTGATTTCCTTCCTATAATTATTTTTAGAAAATTTTGAAGGTATAAAATTAATCTTTTGCATTCGTCGTGTTGTTTTTCTCATTTTACCCAATCGCCCTGGGTCTGTAATAATTAAAAACTTTTCTTCAGGATGTAAATCCGGATGAAGGTCATTCTCTATTCGTTGTATTAAGAAAGATAAAGACATGTCTAAAACTTGATAATTTTGTTTTTGAATGCGAGGTTTAACTATAACAATATTAATAATTCTTAAATCTAGTTGGGAAATCAAATCGCAATAATCGTCGATTATTTTTATGCGATCCAGATCCGAAATTGAATATGCATTATATGGATTCTTATTTAATAGAAAATGTCTAGTGTGCATTTCTGTCTTTATTGGTATTCCATAAGATTTTTTGATTTGGGACCGAAATGAATACAATGTACGGTAAGTTGATTGCCAATTTAAGTGATCAAGATATAGAGAAGAAAGAACAAAATACTCGGATGAGTAAGCAGGATATCCATCGTCCCCAGATTCATCAATGTAAGCTATTTTCATTTTATTCCTTTGTAGAATATTATTGAATTTTTTATAAAGATTTACCAATAACGAATTTTACATTATCTTAAAAAATCAACGAAATAAATTGATGAAATTCGTCCAAAAATTCACTGAATTCCCCAATATCATCACAAACACTGCGAGATAAATGAAGGTAAAAATCAACCCAATAATCAAACTAGCAACAACATAATGTCCCCAGACGGTGAAGGCGCGGGTGAAGAAATTGTGACTCAACAACCCGGTACCAGGTAACGAAATCTCTTGCCGTTTGCTAGTTTGCAGGTCATGGTTGATCTCGTTGATCACCCCTTTGACCGTCCGGTCTTCCTGCTCCAGTACGGCAATGCGCTCTTCCAGCGTGGTCAGGTAACCGTTCAAATCCTCAAGGTTTTTGATCTCTGGTCGATCCATGCAACCCCCTTTCAATCCCCGGATGGTAGTGATGGATTAATTGTATGATGAGGTGATAAAAAATTCCAGTCATTTTGGCGTTGATTCACCATCCACGTCCTCCGTCCGGCGGGAATCATGCAATGGCGGGTACGGGCGAAGCAGGTGATCCGAGACATCATCCCCTACCCATAATTCTGATAATGTACGGGCGAAGCATGTGATCCAAAACTCTATTCCCTACCCATAATTCCAATATCACCTGCTTCGCCCCTACGGCCCAATCCAAACCGCCCACCATCCCAGTCATCATACCCAATCGTAAGGGTAAAGCATTTGATATCAGGTTTCATTTTCCACCCTAATGTCTATCATCAAATGCTTTACCCCTACCCCTATCCATCGCATTTTGCTTCCCGGGAATCAAATCCAATCACGTAAGGGCGGGTCTTGTCCTCGCTTGGCGGGGATTCGAACACCCGTTCCGAGTGCAAGGCCCGCCCTTACAATTCAATCGTCAACCCTCTCTCCACCGTCCACTTCACCGCCCCCACCTCTTCCTCCCCCATCCCCGGCAACAACACCCTCCTCCCCAACAGATCCAACGCATTCGGCAGCAACTCACTACTCACCAAACTCAACCACCCATCCTCCCCCAACTGCAACGCCGGACCCAACTCCCTGGGCAGCACCAACACCTCCAAAATCCGCTGTGCATCCACCATCGCCGTCAATCGATTCCCGTCCACACACCCGGACGCCAACCAGCCCCCCAACGCTTCCATCCTGGTCTTCTCCAACGCACGCCAGCGCGGGATCCAGATGCCACTTTCCTGCCAGACCTGCACCCCGGACAGCACACCCCCATCCACAACCTTCTCGGCCACATCCTTCATCAGGTCAGTCGATTGCGCCACCGCCAGCAGGCAGAAGCGCATATCATGACGTTTAAATGCCCACTGACTGCCGTTCCAGGCGTACAGGCTGCCAGCGGCATAGCCACGACCATCATCGGTCTCGATCTCAAAATAATTGTCGCTGTCCAATGAGCCATCACGCTCCACCACCAGCCAGTAGAGGGTATTGGATGTCAGCAGCAGCGGTGTATCCATCGACCAGGTCAACCAGCGCCAGCCCCCTTCGATCCTGTAATTGGGCAGGCTGCCACCGTCCACCAGCGTGCCGGGTGCACCATTCTGGTCACTGTAAATCTTCACCAGCAGGTCATCAGCAGTGTCACCGGTCATCGCCACCCGCAGGCAGACCTGCCCGAGGGTGAAATCTTCTTCCGTACACAAAAAACTCTGCGCCAGGCGTTCACTACCGCTCACACCCAGGCTCAACTGGCTCTTGCCACCCGAGAGATGGGCAATCACACCGCTCTCCTCGCCGTCCAGAGTCCAGGCCAGGCGCTGCCACCAACCGCGTGCCACCACTTCCAGACGGGCTTCCTGGTCGGCATCCAGGAGCTTTATACCACACCACTCGCTCCCTTGGCTCGCCAATTGGGATGCGGCTACCTGGTTAGCCCGATCTTCATCCGCCTGATCCAACGTGACCAGCGATTCCTTGGCACCCAACCACGTCAATCGTTCGTCATTTTCCGCCCAATCACTGTAACTCCATTCCGGCAATGGGCTCAACAACGGGCTGCTCTGCCGGTAGCGGGCAATCACCCGGCTCGACAAATTTTCGGTACTCCATATCGTCCTGAAGCGACCCTCTATAAGAATCACACTTTCGATCCATCCATTCCAGATCACTTCCCCGGCATTACTGTGTACCGCGATCTGCTCCCCCAACCAGGAACGTGCCATCCCGGCATCGATCCGGTATTCCTCCAGCAAATCCACCCGCAATTTGGCTATATCCGCGCCACCGGGTAAACGCCAGGTCAGCGATTCCACCTGCCAGGGGACTGTCGGTCGGGATAACCTGGCTGCCAGGTCCATGTTGATTCGTGTGATCACATTCATGGCAGCATCCTGCGACGCGGCTGGTACTCCAGCTTGAGGTGGTAGCTCAATCCCAGGGGCATTTCTAACCCGGTATCGACCAGGATTTGTAGCAGGTGCTCCTCGCCCGGCAACAACCAGAGACCATTGCCCAATACCTGGTAGGCATGCTGGTTTTTCTGCGACTGTGCGATGTGGATGTAGGGTTGCGCCAGGTCGCATTGGTCGATCAACGTCTGCCCGAAAGCCAGCTCGCCATCCTCCAACGCCTGGAACTGTCGCCAACCATCGCTGAAGAACAGGAAGACGGCGTCCAGGGCCAGGTGGGTTGTCCCCGCGTTGCGGTTCTGGACATGTAATTCCAGCCGCAAGTCGCTCCAGGTCTCATCCGTCTGAGGGATGACCGGCAGACAGACCATCGGTAATGCTTGCAACTCCCGGTCCAATGCCAACAAGTACGGGCTGCTCTGAAAGACCAGGCTGCCGTGATATAGCTTCCAACTGATCCAGGTCTCTGCTCTTAATCCAGCCGGGTTGACCAGTCGTACCAGCGGTCGTAATTGCCTGCCGGACAGCGCGGTAAAATCGTTCCCCGGCAGCACCCAGGACATGACCCGGATGGCGTCCGTGCTGTCCCACTGCACCAGACCATAAGCGCCGGCATGGCAATTGCTGTTCATGATTGCTCCAAAATTGAGCAGGCTGTCGGCCATCTCACCTTCCAGTGAAGCTAGTGGGGTGCTGATTCCGCGTCCCCAGCCGATGACGACCTGGTCCAGGCTGTAACCACTGACCAGGTCATGCAGCAGGTGCAGGCGTACCGGTGCCGGTAGGTCACCCAGGATGGATGACCCGTCGATGCTGCACCAGTTCTCACCGCCACTATCGGCGCGGTTATCGATACGTAATCCGTCTGTCACCTCACTGCCATAGCCATTGCTGAGCGGCAGGGGTGTCCAGGGAAGCTGCCAGAAATTCTCGCGCTGCAATTCCAGGCGCAGGCCCATGCCCCTGGCCTGCACGCTGCCCAAAATCCACTGAAAGTCGGCGGCGAAGAGCCGGCTCTGGTACACCAATTCTTCATCGTCCGGCTGCATTGTCAACCAGGCTTCATGTCCCAGCCGCACCCGTTCGATCAGCACCTGCAACTGCCGGATCACCGCGCTTGTCTGGCTGCTGCTACCCTGCAAAATCAGGTCCAGCTTCTCCTGGCAACTGCCATCCGGTAATATCTGCGTTGGTTTGCGTTGGCAACCCTGCAACCCGGACGGACGCCCAGCGCCATGCAATACAAATTCATCGTTCAGGATCTTAACACTCAGGCGCAACATGGCAACTCCTCTCTTTTCGTACACCACAAAAATTCAATTCAGCTGAGGTCATCAGTTTCCTCCTCCAGGTAGGGATTACTGGTGCTGCGTTGCAGGAAAGACAGACGTAAGCGCTCCAATTGCTCAACGTTGGATGCTATCAGCAGTGTTCCCTCCTGCACCTTTGGGTCGGGATGGAAGGTCTCGTTGCGCTGTTGCTGCCGGATCTGCCAGGCGTACACCAGGCTCAGTCGCAACAACAACGGACTCATCGAAACCTCATCATCCAGGTTGCTGACCAGCGCTTCATCCAGACCACTCAGGGTCAAAGGATAGGGGCAGACCATTTGCAGTTCCCGTAATCCCATACGGATGCATTCCTCCAGGACGATGTCCGGCCAGATTTCTCCAGCCGGATCGTTCAACAAAGCTCCCAAACGCACCTTCATGGATGCCAGGTCAAGCACCATCAGGGACCTCCTCAGGTTCCGTGATGGGTTGCTCTTCCATCTGCGCCACAAACTTCATCCCATTGGCGGCGATCAGCACCACCTTGCCATTGGGGTAGACCTTCCAATCCAGCAAACCAGCCAGATCAATCTCGTATTGGCTTGCCAATGCTATTACTTCTGCGGGCAAAGCATCCTTTTTAACCCTGGCTTGCGGGTTGAACGGCACAGCCGTCTTGCGTTTTGCTCTAGGCATTTTGCACCTCCTGCCAGATTTCGGGATGCGCCTGCCAGAGGGCATCCAGTTTTTCCTCTGTGGTCAAGGCACGCGGCGTCAGCGGTTGTCCCAGCCAGGCTTGCAAATCCTGCAGGGACCCGTTGTAAAAGTCCAGGTCCAGGGCAGTTTGTTCCCCCGGCAGGATGAACTTATCGCCGGACTATTGCCAGAACCGCCAGTCCTGGCTTCCTTTAGGGATGGAAGGCGACGGCAAGGTCGGGGCATAATTCAGCCTGAGTTGCTCCCAGGTCAAACGCACCCGGCCGCTGCGGTAGGGATAGTGGGCCAGCCACAACTCCCAATCAGGCAGCCAGGCAGACATCTCCGGCGCGAAATCCTTGACGAAACTGGCACGGGTATAGATCAGTACTGGCCTCTGGAAAGTCGCGCGCATCAAGGTGGCACAGGCCAATGCCTGGTCGCTGATCACTTTGCCACTGTAGCGCTTGCTGATCATCCCTTCTTCCCATTCCTTCCAATCCGACCAGTATTGCTCCACATCCAACGCCAGGAAGCTGAAGTCCTGCTCCTCCAACCCAGCCTTTAAATTTTCCACTTGCTTTTCCGGATCATTGGCAGGGTCCATCCAGTGGTATACCCCGCAGATCACCCCGGCAGCCTTTGCCTTTTTCAGATGCACCGGGCAGAGCTTGTCACGCTTGTAGCTACCCTGTGCTGCCTTTATGATTGCAAACCGTACCCCATTGCCATACAGTGTTTCCCAATTTATCGTGGACTGCCATACAGACACATCCACCCCCAAACAATATCGATCAAACATAAACGCTCCTTTCTGGGGATTTTGGGTGGAAAACCATCCACCCAAAACCCCCGACATTCTTTTTTTTCTCAAAACTCTCGAAGATCTCCGCGCGCACTTGGCGAAGAAACACTCAAAACTCAACACTTTTCAGCTATCAGCAATGAGCTATCCGCCATGAGCCGTGAGCGGTCAGCTGTCAGCTGTGAGCCGTCAGCCCATCCTCCACGGCCACTCCCAAAATATACGCCGCCAACACACTCACAAACGCAATCGTCTCATTCTCGGGCACCTCAAAGCTCGGGTCAAAATGCCGGATCACCAAAAAAGCCAATCCGATCACCGCCGCCCAAAACTTCCTCGACCCCAACAACATCTTCCATTTTTGCATTGCCATTCTCCTTTCTTGGGTAAAGCATTTGAAAAACCCCAAATGCTTTACCCCTACGGTTTTCTTCTCAATACTCAATACTCAAAACTCAAAACTCAAAACTTT
>QKGK01000544.1 GCA_003250455.1 Chloroflexota bacterium
CCTTCAGCATAAGCATCTTCCAGGTGGTATTCCATCCACGGCTTTGGGCTGTGAATGATCATCAGGTCGATGTAATCCAGGCCCAAAGTTTCCAGGGAACGGTCAATAGAGGCCACCGCTTCGTCGTAAGACTTTACTTCCGCGGCAAGTTTGGTGGTCACGAACATTTCTTCCCGTTGGACGCCGCTGGCTCGGATGCCCTCGCCAACGCCGCGTTCATTTTGATAGGCCTGGGCAGTATCAATGTGGCGGTAGCCAAGTTTTGCGGCTTCTACTACAGCCTGCACGACATCTGTGTCGCTGATAAACCAGGTGCCAAGACCCAGTTTGGGGATCGCTACCCCATTGGATAGTATAAAATTTTCTTGTAAAATCATGATTGTTTTCCGTTTTGTTATGTTAATTGAGTTGTATTGCGTTTATTTTTGATACTGCTCGTCGCTGACGTGTTCCATCCAGTCGGCGGCCACACCGTCCAGGTATTCCTGGATGGCGATGTGGGTCACCGAAGTGGCGGGCGCTGCGCCGTGCCAGTGCTTCTCACCGGGGGCAAACTGCACTACATCTCCGGGGCGGATCTCTTCGATCGGGCCGCCCCAGCGCTGCACCCGCCCGCACCCGGCGGTAACCACCAGGGTCTGCCCCAGCGGATGGGTGTGCCAGGCAGTGCGTGCACCCGGCTCAAAGGTGACGTATGCGCCGCCTGTGCGGGCGGGCTCCTGAGCGGCAAACAGCGGGTCAATCCGCACCGTGCCGGTGAACCATTCAGCAGGGCCTACCGCAGAGGGTTGGGTACCATTTTTTATAATTTTCATAATTTTTCCTTTTATTCAGTTCTTTTCAGTTCTTTTTCTCTTTCTGATAGTGCGTTTTCATAGACCTCGATCTTATAATTCAATACATCGAGAGTCTTTTGCATTTCTTCCATTTTGTGAATAAGTTCTTCCCGCTGGTCGATTAAAATTTGTTTTCTGGCCTCATTGGTGTGGTCGCCTTGCAAAACCAGTTCAACATATTCTGTCAGCACCTCAATTGTCAACCCTGCGTTTCGCATACATTTGATGAACTCAACCCACTCCACGTCGATTCTGTTGTAGTCGCGGATACCGCTTTCTGTCCGGTTGACGGAGGGGATTAAGCCAACGCGCTCATAATAGCGCAGTGTATCTGCTGAAATTTCGAATTGTTCACTTACTTCTGAAATCTTCATTTTTTTGTCTCCGATCACAGTTTACTCCCTGGATTTAGCTCCAGGTCAAGGATTAATTTTTAGTATAAACCCTGGAGTTAACTCCAAGTCAAGGGGTTTGTTTATAAGAAAATCGAAAGAATATGTGTGTTCTGCTGTTTAGCTCCTGATTTTTATTTCTGCTTTTGACTGTATTACAGTAGTGTCCCGGATAATCTCGCCGACACTGTCCGCTTTGATCATCCCGGATTTTGGGTTTTTGATGGATACGACGTGCCCCTTGATATCCGCGTTCACGTCCGAATATTCAAAAGCCAGGTCTGTATCTTCCATGGTGCAGCTGATCAGCGTCAGATTCTCGCAGTAACAAAGCGGCTGGGTGCCAATGATCCGGCAGTTGATCAATGTCAGGTTTTCAGAAAACCAACCCAAGTATTCGCCTTTTATTACCGAGTTTTCCACGGTCACATTTTTGCTGTGCCAAAAGGCATCTTTTGTATCCAGCACAGAATCTTTGATGTGCAGTTGGCTCATATACTGGAAAGAGTATTTGCCCTGCATCTGGATTTGATCGATTTCTATATTGCTGCTATCCAACAGCAGGTATTCTGAATCAATTTCGGTATCCACAATGGAAATATCTCGACATTTCCATCCAAATTCGGGGGAGAAGATGACCGAATCTTCGATTTGAATATGCTGGCATTCCCGGAGGAATTTGATCCCTTCGATGTGAGAGCTTTTGATTTTTCCATCCCGGGCATACCAAATAGGCGCTCTGGTTTGTGAATCCATTTCAGAGCTGATCAGACTGAACTTGTCCGCATGCCATAGAGGGTACCGCAAGGAAAATTTGCTTCCGATCACGTTTACATCGCGCACTTCTTTTAGTACGGATTCGCCATCTGCCGGGCCAGCGAATGTGCAGTCAATCACATCCGCCTTCCGGAGGTTGTACAAAGCGCGTTCTTCATCAAACCTCTGATTCTCTATACTTATCCGCTGTGGGCGGTTGACATTCATTGCAACCATTGCATATTGCCTCAAAATTTCCATATTTTCGCTTGTATCTGAGATACTCATGTGTTCACCTCGAAAATAGTCTACCCCTTGGAGTTAGCTCCAAGTCAAGGGTTAATTTTAGTATAAACCTTGGAGTTGACTCCAAGTCAAGGGGAAATTTTGGAGATGCGAAGATTGGTTATGAGAATGGCAGATTGATTCCATTTCCCCCAAATGGAAAGCCTGGCAGTAAACAGGTACTGAGTAAACAGGCACCGAGTGATCAGGTGTCAATCAGCTGCAAATCCTGATCACTTGGTGCCCATGTGCCTGGGTCCCAAAGTGACTGGGTGCCTGTTCCCTGCTACTTATACTTCGCCCGGAACTCGTCGTGCGGCGGGACCGGCCATTTGACCACGTAGAGGAAGTAATAGGTGCCAAAAACGCCCAGGAACTTGAAATCTTTCCTCATGGTCTTGATCGCGGCGTCAAAATCTTCGAAGGCGTCCAGGTAGGCCTTGAAGGAGCCGAATTCGGCATTCAGGTCGAGCATCCTCCGGGCGTTGGACACGATCGCTTCCAGCTTGCGCCGGTTGCGGATCACACGCGTGTCCTGGGTGAGCTGGTCGATCTCCGGCGGGACCATGTCGGCGACGGTGCGGATATCGAAGTTGTGGAAGGCCTCGCGGATGCCGGGCCACTTGTTCTCGACCACGCTCCATGACATGCCACTCTCGAAGACCACCTTGGCCATGATCTCCAGGTACTCGTCCAGCGATTGGGGGTCTATCTGTTCGGGGGGACCTTGGGGAGCCATTTCATTTCTCCTTGTTGGGTATAGGGGGATATCCGGATTATATCCAAATTTATGCTGCAGGGGGGTTGATTAACCGCGGATAAGAATAGGAGTGATCTTGTCTGAATAATGTTATTATCCCGATGTGGCAATAATTTGTCAACCAGGGAAAGGATTAGAGATGAGCGAGCAAGCTAGACCGTGTTCTGCGCCCGAAGCGCGCCAGTTCGATTTCTGGCTGGGCGAATGGGACCTCACCTGGGGGGAGGACGGGCGCGGGCATAATTCTGTGCGGGCAAAATGGGACGGCTGCGTGATCGAGGAGAACTTCGACGGCGCGCCGTCCATGGATTTTAAAGGTATGTCCGTCTCCACCTACCACCCGCAAACACAACAGTGGCAGCAGACCTGGGTGGACAGCCAGGGGAGCTACATCCACCTGACGGGCGCATTTACGGAGGGCAAAATGGTGCTGGTCAACCAGCCGCCCACCAGCGACGGCAGCGTGCTCTTCCGCATGGTGTTCTACAACATTGAGACTGATTCTTTCGATTGGGATTGGGACCGCTCTGAAGATGGCGGCAGCACCTGGGAGCTTCGCTGGCGCATCCGCTACCAGCGGGCAAAAGGCGGCCAGGCTGGTCAATAAACCACGGAAGGAAACCAATACACACAGTTAACAGCTAACCGTTTACAGCGGGTATATCTATTTCTGGGCGCTGCGAACCATCCCTCGATATCTGTGTTTGTCTGTGGTTGTAATCGATCACCGGAGGCATGAATCGCTGAAAGGCCTTCACCACGGCTCTCCAACCGCGCACAGGAGGGGAAATATCTGTTATCATTGCCGCAATCCAAAAACCTGAGTTTTCCCCATGATCCAAACGAAAAACCTGACCTTTGCCTATCCCAACCAGCCGCCGATTTTCGAGGACTTTAACTGGCAGGTGCAGGCAGGAGAGGCCTGGGCTGTGCTGGGACCTTCCGGCTGCGGCAAGAGCACGCTGCTCTACCTGCTGGCCGGGCTGCGCACCGCCACCGGAGGCGAGGTGATCGTCGGCGGCGAGCCGCTGACCAAACCGCGCCCGCACACCGGGCTGATCTTGCAGGATTACGGCCTGCTGCCCTGGGCCACGGTGGCCGAGAATGCCGGGCTGGGCCTGCGCATCCGCCAGTTCTATGGGCCGGATGGCCGCCACGCCCCCACCGGGCCTGCCGTGGCAAACGCCGCCGGGCAGGTGGACGATTGGCTGCGCCATTTGGGGATTGACGGCGTGCGCGACCAATACCCGGGGCAGATCTCCGGCGGGCAGCGCCAGCGCACGGCGATTGCGCGCACCCTGGCGCTGGACCCCGATCTGCTGCTGATGGATGAACCCTTTGCCTCGTTGGATGCGCCTACACGCCAGAACCTGGGGGCGCTGATCCGCAGCCTGCGCCAGGAGCACCACCTGACCACCGTGATCGTCACCCATGCTATTCAAGAGGCCGCACTGCTGGGCGAGCGCATCATGGTGCTGGGCCAACCGCCGCATTTTTCCCCGGTGGTGATCGAGAATCCCGCCGCCAGTGCTGATAGTTATGTCAATTCGGCGGAATACACCACGGTCTGTGCGCGGCTGCGTGATGCCCTGGCGGTGAACCCATGAGCGGGCGCAAGGTGCTTGGCGCCGCACTGCTGCTGGGAGTGTTGTGGCAGCTGGCTGCCTGGATCGTGAACGCCAACATTCTGCCGGGGCCGCTGGTTGTACTGCAGACCTTCTTCAGCGAGATTGGTCGGGACCTCGGGCTGCACTTTCTCGCCAGCTTGTGGCGGGTGGTGGCTTCCATGTTCATTTCCGTGGCGCTGGCAGCCCCCGCCGGGCTGATCCTCGGGCAGTCGCAGCGGCTCAACGATTTTTTCTCCCCGATCATCTATCTGCTGTACCCCATCCCGAAGGTGGTGCTAGTGCCGGTGGTGCTGCTCTTTTTGGGCATCTCCGACCTTTCCAAGATCGTGATCATCTTCCTGATCCTGTTCTTCCAGATCCTGGTGCTGGTGCGCGACCAGGCGGCGGCGATCCGCTCGGAACTGGTCTATTCGGTGCGCAGTCTGGGAGCCGGGCGGCGCGGGCTGTTCCGCTTTGTCTATCTGCCTGCCAGCGTCCCGGCGATCCTCACCGCACTGCGCCAGTCGATCGGCACGGCAGTGGCAGTCCTGTATATTGTGGAACTGACCGCCACCCAGCGCGGATTGGGGTATTATATTTACTTCAACGGCAGCACCATGTTCAACTACCCCAAGATGTATGCCGGGGTGATCGCCATGAGCCTGCTGGGGCTGGGGATGTACTTCATTGTGGACCTGCTCCACCGCAAGTTCTCCCCCTGGCAGTTTGTAGACCGCACCAATTAGCCATTTTTTCTGATGATAAGAGGTACTGCATGACCGAATTACGTGGAGACGAACGCGCCGCTTATGTGCAGCGCATGTTTGGGCGCATTGCCCAACGCTACGACCTGATGAACCGCCTGATGACCGTGGGACAGGATGTCCGCTGGCGCAGGGAACTGATCCGCAATCTGGAGATTGCCCCCAACAGCGTGGTGCTGGACCTGGGTTCCGGCACCGGCGATATCGCCCTGGAGATCAAGCGCCGCTACCCGGACGCCATGGTAGTGGCCAGCGATTTTACTGCCGAGATGCTGCTGGTGGGCAAGGAGCGCCCCGGCGGCGGGCAGATCAGCTGGGTGATGGCGGACGCCATGCACCTGCCGTTTGCCAGCGAATGCGCCGACGTGGTCACCTCCGGCTTTTTGCTGCGCAACGTGCCCGACGTTTCCCAAACACTGGGGGAATACTTCCGGGCGCTCAAGCCGGGGGGGCGCGGCGCCAGCATCGACACCACGCCGCCGCATGATAACTGGCTGCGGCCGTTCCTCAACTTCCACCTGCACACGGTCATCCCCGCACTGGGACGCCTGATCGCCGGCGACAGCGAAGCCTACACCTATCTGCCCGATTCCACCGAGCAGTTTCTGCCTGCCGAGACCCTGGCTGAACGCTTCCGGCAGGCAGGCTTCCAGGGGGTGAGCTTTGTGCGCCGCATGTTCGGCACCATTGGCATCCATTGGGGGAAGAAAACAGCCTGACTCGAAGTAATATCGGAATTTTTACTCTCCTCCGCTGTGTTTGCATGGCGGAGTTTTTTTAATCAGTATTGATAACCATTTGTAATATTATTCACAGTTATTCGTATTTATAAATGGAAGCGATGAACCAAAGATGTATGATTGGTCGCTTTCTCCTGGGGCGTATTAGTTTGAATGCAGGGGAGCATCTTTGGGGAGCCAGCAGCGAAACCGGCCGTGTTGTGCCGGTTTTTTGTGTTCATAGAGGAGGTGATGACTATCGGGCGGTAAGTGTTTCACCAAATTGATTCCAAGAATTTTATCTGTTTTTATGAGGAGTGAACGAAATCATGTCGAAGAAATTGTTTTTTGTGTTGGTTGTGTTGTTTGCCTTGCTGATCAGCACTTCTGTTGCCTCTGCTGGTACCTGTACCACGATCCAGT
>QKGK01000366.1 GCA_003250455.1 Chloroflexota bacterium
TTCAATTGCTCTAGAAAAAACCACTGCTTCACCACCAGGCACACTTCCTAAATCTACAAAATTACCTGCGCTATAATCTCCTATTTGAGCGAAAAATGGTAAGTCTGTGGAATTAACGATAACTATTGTCTCGATATTTATCATTGGATCGGTGCTAGAAGGATTGTTAGGATCAATTTGATCCATTGTCCAACTAATTGTGAAAAACACATTGTTATTGGCATCGGTATCATATGTACTCCAATAAGCATAAAAAAGAGCGTCGTTGATTACCGACAGCCCTTCTGCAGAGGTTGGACTACCAGCTCCTGCATCATAAGAAAATTCAGCTGGATAAGCATTATTCATTGGGTTAGTAGGAAAATTTAATAATTCTCCATACCACCAACCGCTTATTAAAGTGGTGCCATTTACTTTAGTTTCGTTTAATAAACTATCATCTAAATGGCAATTTTTACACGGCAAATTATTTGTATAAGTATGTGAAATGTTTGCCAGAAGAATAACTTCTCCTTCATCATTTCGAACCGTTTCGTTCCAAGGATTGTAAGAACCTTCTGAATCAACCCTATGCCCGCTCGGATCCGTATACTTGACGGGATTATTGTTCGTATACGCGTACCGATCAAACCCTATTGCACTGGCCGGATCAGGCACAATGCTATCCGCCTGGATGAACCGTCCAATCGCCGGATCGTACCATCTCGCCACATAATAATACAGCCCGATTTCGACTTCCTGCCGCTGACCGGTGTACAGATAATCCGTTGTTAAGGTGCCATTCTGGTAACGGGTCTCCCCAAAGGCCGAGTAACGCAATTCGCTGACTATCACTCCGCTGGCATCCGTCACCATCGAGGTCGAACCCAGGTGATCTCCCAACAGCCAGTTGGAATATACAAAAATCTGTGAATATTCCCCGGCTTATTTGTTCACCAGGTCGAGGGCGGTCAGCTTTTCGATCAATTCCAGGTTGGAAGGTTCCACCAGCACAGACCCATCCGGGAAAAAGATGGTGGGGACAATGCGCTTGCCGCCGTTATAGTCCACCACGATCTGGTAGCCTTCTTTGTCTTCATCCACATCGATCTCGGTGAACGCAACTTTCATCCGCTTCAGGATCCCTTTGGCCCTGCGGCAGTCCGGGCACCAGGCGGTGCTGTACATCATGATCTGGGAATTCGGTGTTTCGGTCATATTGGCCTCCATGCAATCAAGGTTGTCTTCTTTCCAAATTATAACCAAAACAATCGATAGAGGAAACGGTTCACACGGCGGACTGCCGCGCATAAGCCGCCACCCCGGCTTGAATGGTGGCAAAATGGATCTCAACGATCTCATCCTCGTCCCGGGCATACCCGCCGCTGGCGACCACGGCCAAAGGGACCCCACTGCCCAGATATTGCTCGAACACCAGCTGGTCGCGGGCCAGCAAACCCGCTTTGGTCAGCGCAAGGCGGCCGAGGCGGTCGCCCATGTACGGGTCTGCTCCGGCCAGGTAAATGACCAGGTCGGGCGTGAAGCGGGTCTCGATGTACCCCAAGGCCCCCTCCAGCGTTTCCAGGTATTCTTCGTCGCCGGTGTCATCTGGCAGACCGATGTCCAGGTTGCTGCTCTCTTTGCGGAAAGGGAAATTCTTTTCGCCGTGGATGGAAAAGGTATAGATCGACTCATCCCCCTGCGTGATACTGGCCGTGCCGTTGCCCTGGTGCACATCACAGTCCACGACCAGCACCCGGTCGGCGCGTTTTTCCTGCTGCATCACCCGGGCAGCCACAGCCACGTCGTTATAGACGCAGTAACCCTGCCCGTGGTCGGCGCAGGCGTGATGCGTGCCGCCGCCCAGGTTGAAACCCAGCCCGCGCTCCAGCGCACTGCGGCATGCGGCAATGGTGCTCCCCACCGAATGGCGGGAACGCTGCGCCAGTTCCGCAGACCAGGGAAAGCCCATGCGTCGGATCTCTTTTTCGGTCAGCCCGCCTTCATCCACCTTGCGGATATATTCGCGGGTATGCGCCAGGGCAAGCTGCTCTGTAGTGGCCGCCGGGCCAACGACAATTTGCTCCAGGGAGACCAGCCCCGACGCTTCCAGCCGCTGACGCAGCAAGGCATACTTGGTAATCGGAAAAGAATGCCCTTCCGGCAGGTAAAACGCAAACTGGTCGTGGGTATAAAATTGAGGCTGCTTCAGCAGATTCACTCCCGGCAAATAGGTTCAGGCAGGCTGGTGCAGCCTACCAGCGGTCGAAGTGCACCACATCATCGAATTTCCTGCGTCCGCCTGTTTTGACGACAGCAGGGCGGGAGTTGGTCTCATGCAGTGGGTAGCCAAAGGAGAGAGCCAGATAGATGTGCAGGTCATCCGGGAAGCCGAGCAGCTGGCGGGCTTCTTCCGGCTGGTAGATGGTTGCCGGGCACGAGCCGATCCCCATCTCCCAGGCGGCCAGCTGCATATAAGCCGCCGATTGCCCGGCATCGAAGAGAATGCTGAAACGTTTCTCCTGCGGCGGGGTGATGATCGCCACACCCATGGCCGCCCCGGCCAGGTGACCGGCAAATGAGCCCAATTCCGAGAGCGATTTGAGGATCTCCTTATCCCGGATGGCGATAAAATGCCACGGCTGGCGGTTCTTGGCAGACTGCGCCCGCCGCCCGGCATTGAGGATCTCAGACACTTCGTCTTCGCTCAGCGGGATATTCTTAAATTCACGTACCGCCCGTTTGGTGGCAATGGCAGTTTTTACATCCATGATTTTCTCCTAGTTTGATTATGCCAGCTGGGGCAGCACCTGGGCGGCCATGGTTTCCAACCGGTCGGTATCATCCAATGCCAGCCATTGCAGCATCACCCGCTGCGCGCCTGCATCAGCGACTTTCCCTAAATGGTCCACGATCTCGCTGGCCGTTCCCATGGCGAGGCCAAGTGCATCTCCGGCGGTGCGCCCCCCTTTGATCCGCCTGGCGACCAGCTCTTCCACCTCGGCGTCGGTGCGGCCAAACTCGCAGCCGATCATCATCGAGCGGCGGATGGATTTGGGGTCGCGCCCATATTTATCTGCCATTTCATTGAGGATCACATTGCGGCTGGCGTATTCTTCAATCGGCAAGTAAAACCCGTTCCACTCATCGGCATAACGGACCACCAGGGGGAGCGAGCGCCTGATGCCGTTCCCGCCGATCAGGATACGCGGGCCGTCCGGACGCTGGGGGCGCGGCAGCAACACGGCATCCTTGATTTGATAGTATTTGCCGCTGTAAGTGGAAGACTGATCATTTTTCAGCAGCCGGGTGATAATTTCCAGGCCATCCTCAAAACGTTCGAAGCGCTCGGGCATCTCCAGCAGGTCCCAGCCAAAATTCTCGTGCTCGCGCACCTGCCAGCCTGCCCCCATACCGAGGGTCAATCGCCCGCCCGAAAGGTCGTCCACCGAGGCCGCCATACGGGCCAGCATGGTGGGATTCCGAAAGGAAAGTGGCGAGACCAGCGTGCCAAATTCGATCCGGCTGGTGTGGCTGGCCAGCCATGTAAGGGAGGTCCATGCCTCCAGGGATTCTCTGTCCGGCGGGGAGCCATTGGTGTAGTGGTCGGAGCGGTACAGCCCGGCGAACCCCATTTCATCGGCAATCCGGGCAATCCGCTTCCAGCGTTCCCAGGTCAGGCCGTTCTGTCCTTCGATCATGATGGCAACTTCAATCATCTTATGCTCCTTGAGTCGGGTTTTTCTGATTTTTAGATCCGGTCCCACACTTTGAGGACCTGTTCCAGGCGGGATTCCCAATAGTCGTCTTCCGGGAAGGGGCTGGGGCCTAGTTCATCTGTCCAGGACTGCCCGGCCAGGGCCTGGCTGACCGCCACCCCGCAGGCTGCCCCGGCTTCCAGGTCGTAGCCGCCCTCCAGCAGCAGGGCGATGCGCCCGCCGCATACCTGGTCGGCAAACTGGGCCAATTGGGCAACTATGCTGGCGTACCCATCCACCGTGGCCACCTGGTGCCCGAGCGGGTCGCGCCAATGAGCGTCAAACCCGGCGCTGACCAGGATCATCTCCGGCTGGAAATCTTCCAGCAGGGGCAGCAGCAGCCTGTCCAGTACGGCCTGGCGCGCCTGGTCTCCAGCGTAGGGCGGGAAGGGGATGTTCAGGGTAGACCCTTTCCCTTCACCGCTGCCGGTTTCGTTTGCCAGCCCGCTCATCGGGAAGAGCGGGTACTGGTGAATCGAGCAGAAGAACACATCCGGCCGCTGGTAGAAAATCTCCTGGGTGCCGTTGCCGTGGTGCAGGTCGATATCCACGATGGCGACGCGTTCAGCCCCCTGCACCTGGAGAAGGTGTTCGGCGGCCAGGGCAATATTGTTCAGCAGGCAGAAGCCCATCGCCTGGTTCGGCGTTGCGTGGTGTCCCGGCGGGCGGGTGAGGGCAAAACCGCGTTTGGCCTGGCGGGTAAAAACCTGTTCAGCAACGGAAATGGCTCCCCCGGCGGTATTTTGCGCAAGCTGCCAGGAATAGGGTGTGGTATAGGTGTCCCCGTCAACCATCCTGCCGGACTGGCTGGCTCTCCGCACCCGGTCGAGATGGTCAGCGGTATGGATGGCGCGCAGTACACTGTCTTCGATCACCGCGGGCGGCACCAGGATTTCCGGCTGCCACAACCCGGCCTGATCCAAACGATCGCGCAGCACTTCCACCCGCTCCGGGCGTTCCGGATGGTCTCGGACAAAATGTTGTTCGTGTTTTTCCGGGTAATAAAAGATCAATTCGTTCATGGGTGCTATTTTCCGTCCACACAGCCGAGTAAAAAGGTCTTTCTTCCCCCATTATAACGCACGGGAAATGTCCCCAAAAAAGATTAATTGGGTTACACGAGGGTCAATTCTGGCTGAAGGAGAAGATCGATTCAGCGATCAGAAAAATGGAAAAAAGAAAGAAAACCGCTTCCAGGTACCAATTTTCGATGAACATGGTGGCGTTTGCCAGGATCATGGTGATGGCAATCACCCGCATATTCACCGCCAGTGTCTGCCTGCGTCTCACCATCGGCTGGTTATGCCGTACATAGCGGACATATCCAACCGCCATCAGGGAAAGACTTACCAGCCAGACAAGCGTAATGATCTGCCACCCTTTGAGCAATGTCGTCTGCAGCACGATCACGCCGCAGATCCCGATGTAGGATGGCACCTCTCTTTGCGGATAGTAGTAAACCTTGGCCAAAACCAGATAATCATAGGCGGCGTCTTCGGGATAGAACTCCCAGCTGAGCTGCCTGGTCTCACCGGGTTCCAGGGTGTAATGATCCACGATTTCCCGCCGGAGGGTCAAATACCCCTGGGTAATCCCTGTCCGGACAGTGCGGAATTGCGGCTTGTCCGTGTCATTGTGGAGTTTTGCCCGTATCTCCCCAACCTCATTCTCAGTGATCAGCTCCGGGCAGGAAAGTGAACGCAGCACCGTGTCCCCTGAGAGCATTGCAGAAAACACCAGCCCTTCCGTATCCTGCAGGAAAAAAGCGACGAACATGACCAGGCTCATGATGGCCCCCACCATAAATATGGTGATCCCCTTTTTATTTGGAATGTACATTTCCAGCATGATGCGGTCTCCTCGTTGCAATGTGCATCTATTTTATCTTACACGAGATCAATTGACGCAGGATTAAATTTGATTAAGTGCGTCTGAAGCCAAAGCTCTTACGGAAAGATTTCGAAATCACCTGCGGGTGAACTTCTACTCCATTTATCCCCCGAATAAAATCGTTTTAACGCCAGCGACCAAAGCATCCAGGTCTTCCTGGGTGTTATAGGCCTGCACCGACACGCGCAGGAAAGGCCGCCCTTCCCAGCGGTAGACCGGCACTTCCACGCAGAATTCGTCGTACAGCCGGGCTTTGAACTCGTCCACGTCCACCTCCGGCAGCGGGATGGCCGCCATCTGACCCAGCCATTCCGGCCCATCCGGGCAGATCGCCTCCTGGCCGGTGAGGGCGTGCAGTTCATGCCGGACGGATTGCAGCATCTCCCGGCATTTTATACGGGCGGTCTGCCATTCGGGGGACTGCTGGAAGCGGATGGCGGCAGGCACGCTCAGGTAGGCAGACATATCACGCGTGCCCTGCCATTCGTGGTAGTCCACAAATTGGGAAGCGGAAGGCTTTTCGGCCTGGTAGCCCCAGCTGACCACCAGCGGGTCCAGAACTGGCTGGATGTCCGGTGCAGCATACAGAAAGGCCGCACCTTTTGGTGCGCACAGCCATTTATGGCACGCCCCGGTGTAGATATCTGGCTGGAGATCGTGCAAGTCCAGCGAGATTTGTCCGGGGGCATGCGCCCCGTCGATGACTGTAAGGATGCCTGCCTGTCTGGCGCGCCGGATGATCTCCTTCACCGGGAAGATCAACGCCGTCTGGCTGGTGATATGGCTGAGGAAGATCACCCGCGTGGACGGGGTCACGCCAGCCCAAAAATGCTCCACGAACGCCTGGTGTGTGGTCACCGGTAAAGGGATTGGTGTGTGACGGTAAGCAAAACCCCGCTGG
>QKGK01000116.1 GCA_003250455.1 Chloroflexota bacterium
GCATTCATATGCTGTGCGATCGTGGAAGGAATACCGTTTTGTGCCAATAGTTCGCTGATGGTACCATTCTGACCCTCGCCTGACGAACCGTTGTCTCCCCAAATGTAGAAGATCAGGGTGTTGTCGCCGTAACCGAGTCTCTCTACCTCATCGATCAACCGCCCGGCTTGGGCATCGGCATGTTCGGCGAATCCTGCCGCCACTTCCATCAGACGGCGCTGGAAAGGTTTCTCTTCTTCAGGAATGCTTTCCCAGGATGGCATTTTCTCATGCGGCGGAGTGAGCTGGGCATCTTCTGGAATCCAGCCTTGCTCCTTGGCGCGTTTGAAAACGCGCTCGCGGTAGGCATCCCAGCCATCGTCAAAGTTGCCTTTGTATTTATCGGCCCACTCCTTATGGACTTGATGCGGGCCGTGAATGGCCCCGGTGGCCCAATACATGTAGAAGGGTTGGTTGGGCTTAATGGCCTTGTGGGTGCGCAGCCAGCTAATGGCATCCTCCGCCAGATCCTCACTCAGGTGATAGCCTTCCTCCGGGGTCTTGGGCGGCAGCACGCTGGTGGTGTTGCGCACCAGGTTCGGCTCATATTGGGAAGCCTCACCACCCAGGAAGCCATAGAAGTACTCGAAACCCAACCCGGTCGGCCAGTTCTCGAACGGACCGGCCACCGTGGTCTCAGAGGCAGGTGTGTTATGCCACTTGCCGAAGGCGGCTGTAGCATATCCATAGTCCTTGAGCACCTCAGCCTGCAGCGCACTGCTGCGGGGGATCATGCCTGAGAAACCGTCCCAGTCATTGGCTAACTCGGCGATTTGCCCGTTGCCGATGCGGTGATGATTGCGACCCGTCAATAGCGAGGCGCGTGTGGGCGAGCACATGGCCGTGGTATGAAAGCGGTTGTAGCCGATCCCGTCATTGTAGATGCGCTCCAGGGTTGGCGTATGGACTTCGCCGCCAAAGACGTCTGGCAGACCCGGGCCGGCATCATCGATCAGGATGATCAGGATGTTCGGCGCATCCTCTGGCAAACGTCTCTCCTCCGGCAGCGGGCTGTAAATCGATTCTTGCATGGTGCGCCCGGCAATACTGCCCGAGGGCTTCGGCGGGAAGGGCAGGGATTGCCCGCCAGTCACTGTTTTTTTGATCATGTTTAGTCTCCTTTATTAGAATTAATAGATTGGCTGATTGTTGTTTTACTATCTTTCATGTGCACTCCTTCCATGTCATTTCGTTGTAACTTAATGATGTTCAGCTAAATACTTTTCATCAAATTGTTCCAGGTAAACGTTTACGGCTTGCGCCAGAGTTGGGAACATGCGCTCGTCCCCCAGAACCTGGCCCAACGGCGAAGCACGGATTCTCTGAAACGGTTCCGGATTTAGTCCGACCAACCAAAGTGTGATTCCAGCCTGGGCCATCTTGTTCTCTGCCTCTGTCAGCACCATCAAGGCCGAATACTCGAAATCGGGGATGGCGCTACATTCCAGAATAACCACCTGTGGTCTCGACTCCACCACTAAACGGCGCAATTCATCGCGGGCGTGAGGCATGCTGGCGGAATTCATCCTGCCTTCGGTACGCATGATCAACAGACCGGGAAAGATCTCATCCTCAGGATGATCTTCCAATGAACGGAAGGTGTCAGTGCCGGGTTTGCGTCCCACCACATAAGCAGGCGGGTGGTTGGCTGCATGCAGCAGCATCAAAACAGAAACCGCCACGGCCACCAGAATGCCATCCAGCGTGCCCAACAGCAACACACCGCCAAAAGCCACCAACGCCCAGATCAACTCCACAGACCTATATTTGCCAATCGCCCGGAACTCATTTACTCTGATCAACCCAGCTGCGGCCATCAATACCAGGGCGGCCAGGGCGGGCTCCGGGATCAGACTGACCAGCGGGGCCAGAAACAGCAGGGTCAACGCGACTGTGAGCGCGGTACCCAGGGCTGCAACCTGGGTCTTGGCCCCGGATTCTTTGTTCACCGCAGTTTGTGACGTGCCGCCGCCTCCGGGGTAGGCCTGGAAGAAACCACCCGCCACATTGGCCACGCCTAACGCCAGCAACTCCTGATTGGCATCTAATGCAAGGTCATCCTGCTCGGCAAAAGCACGTGCCGCGGCGATCGACTCAATGAAGCTGATCAGGGCAATTCCTAACCCGCCGGGCAGCAAAGCGCGCAACAGGTTCAAATCCGGCATCTGGAACGAAGGCAATCCAGATGGAATAGCTCCCACCTGTTTCACACCTGCCCCTGCCTGATTGAACATGAAGGCCGCCAGGATGCCCGCCGCCAACGCTACCAGCGCCGCCGGGATACGGCGGTTGAAGCGGGGTAGAAAGAATAGAATGGCCAGCACAAGCAGAGTAACCAGCATCGATGATGCCTTTGCATCACCCAGGCTTCGGATGGTTGCCAACAGCGTTGTAAAAAAACTACCCTTGGGGACCGAAAATCCCAATGCTTTCCCAATTTGGCCTACCAAAATGACCATACCGATTCCGGCCTTGAAACCGGCCAACACCGGGGCGGAGATAAAGTTTGCCAGGAATCCGAGGCGGAGTATGCCGGCCAGGATCAACAACATCCCGACGAGGATTGCCAGCGTTCCTGCCGCCACCAGGATTTCACCTGGATCCGTCGTAGAGACGCTCGCCGCCAACACGGTAGCTGTCAGCAAGGAGATTGTTGAGGTCACGCTGATACTCAAAACACGTGAGGTACCCAGCAAGGCATACACCACCATCGGGGTCAATGAAGCGTACAGCCCTACTTCCACGGGCAGGCCAGCCATGGTGGCATAGGCCATGGCCTGCGGGATCACAACCGCAGCGGTTGTCAAACCGGCCAAAAGGTCGTGGCGCAGCCAGGCAGACCGGTAGGCGGGCAGCCAACTCAGGGCTGGGATATATTTCTTGAAACCGGTCACTTGCAAGGAAGCTGACATCATTACTTGCTTGTCTGGCTGGCCATCAGCAGCATGCGGACGGCTTCCTCCTGGACGGATTGTTCGATCAGGGCTGCCGATACCAACATGGCAACCGCTTCTTGCGTGACTTCTTCCTTGATCAGTTCCGCTTGCAGCAACAGTTTGACGGCTTGGAGCGCAGCCGCTGCCTCGATCTTTTTGGCGGCCTGGATACCAACCTGTACCTCCAAAGCTGCGATATCAGCACCCAGCGCGATCCTCTTTTGCGCTTCGCGCTTGCTCTGTTCCAGGGCTTCGTCTGCCGCTTCCAATGTACCGGCCGCTACACGCGTGCTGGCGGCGATGTTGGAGGCTGCGATGACCTTGGCCTGCTCCACCTTTTGGGCTGCATCCGCTAGAATGCGCTCCGCTTCGGCCTGCTTGGCGGCGGCCTGTTCATGTGCATCCGCCAGGGTTTGTTCCGCCTGCGCCAGTTCGGTCTGGGCTGCCTGCTCAGCCTGTGCCTCGATGGCGTCAGCAGCGGCCAGGGCTTCTTCCAGCGTGACCCCGCCCAGGGCCAACACACTGGGGTCTATCAGCCCCTGCATGATCAAATGGCCGCCGGCGTTGATGATGGCCTCTTTGAGGCGCAAGGCCCAGGTGTGCTCGAACAGGGCCAGCAAGGCTGAGCCACCCTTTGGAACGCCTTCGGAGATCTTCTGGACCTGCTCACTGGTAATCCCAAAGTTGTTCTCCGCCAAGGAGAAGGCTTCGGCGACTTTATCCGCATCTGCAGCGGTGTTATGGGCGGCGCGCATGCTCAGCAGCCCTTTCAAAACGGTGCCGTATTCGACCTTCTCCACATCGCTCAAATCGCTGACTTCCTTGAAGTGCACTGCGCCTTCCATGTCCCTGGTCAGGTACAGCATATCCACCAGACGGATGATGTGTTGTTTGCGTACGGCTTTCAATTCTTGCGAGATGGGTAAGGTGCGATGTTCATCATCCAGCTGGATAAGCACGAGTTGTAGTGGTCCAATGGTCATGAGGTTCCTCCTTATCAGTTAGAACGATACGTTGCTTACGGACACGGTCCTTCCGAGTCGCCATGCGCCAGGTGGGCTTTTAATGCATTTTTTGAAACTTCAATGGTGACGGGGTTTTTGCCCTCCGCTTTGTGGCATACAACCACCTTTTTGCCCCCTGGCTCTTCAGGTCCACCGGGTTCGCCAGGTTCTTCGGGACCGCCGGGTTCACCTGGTTCTTCAGGTCCTCCAGGTCCACCGGGATTTGCAGGCCCGCTGGGCGCGCCGGGCTCTCTCTCACCGCCACTCAAACCATCTCCACTGGCTGCAGCAAAGATCAACTCGCCAGCCCCATCCCCAAAGGGCAGGATCAGCTTGCCTTCTTCCAGTCTATAACTGTCCACCTGTCCCATCAGGATCAAATACGTGCAGGAGGCCGATTCGGGAGCACAAACATAGTAAGTTGGAGCACCAACACTGAAGTTTAGACTCTCCCCTTCTACTTCGTATTGACCTTGAATGAAGTTGCAATCGGCCTCAACGTCGGAAAAACCATCGCGGTTGAAGAACACGGTGTAATTGGGTGGGTCGACGATCTCAGATGACCAGGCCTCGGGATCTGTTACCTTGATCTCGGTCCACTCCCAGATAGTATCGAGCATCTCATCGGGCAGTGTCGTCTCTGGTTCCTCTTCGGGCGTGGCTGCTCCCCCGCAGGCTGCCAGCAAGACGGCCAGTAAGACAAAAATGGAAAAGAATTTAATTTTGTTCATGTTTATTTCTCCTGAGGGGTCCCTACCCTCTGAATAAAAATATGCAACGTCTAGTTGCCGGGATGTGCCATATTATCCAGGGCCACAGTGACGGCCAGGATAAGGATATCTTCTTGATCGGGGGCTACCTCCACACCATAGGTGTCGCGCACCCGGAACCATTTCTTGGACACTTGAGCGACCTTGCGACGGCCCTCTTTGATCTCGTACTCGTGATCCAGGATGTTGCCCTGCACGTCCAGGTCCGGGCCACTGCGGATCTTGACTATCCAGCGGTCCCGCAACGGGGTGATCAACGCCTTCTTAACTTCGGCGACATTATTTCCACTTGCATCTTCAATTGCCATCACATCCTTGATACGCAGCATGCGCTCCTGGATCTGGCACAGCACATTGCCCTGCATATCCTTGAATTTGAGCGTATCCCGTACCCGTAATACTTTGCCATCCACTTTGAAGACCCTCTGCCCGGCTTCGTTCTCGATATAGAAATCATCGCCGAATGCGATCAGTTTCTGGCGCATCTGGTAGCGGGTGGCGCTCCCCTTGCGACCAAAGGTCGCCTTTTCTTGTTTTCGTTCTTCACGTTTCCTTCTCATGTCACACTCCTGATTTATTGAATGGTTGAGCCTGGGCGCTAGATTGCCCGCCCGTGCTCCTCTAAAAAAACGTCGACAGCCACATCAATGGTGGGATAAAAATGCCTTGCCTCGATGGTGTCCAGTAAACTGTAGCGCACGATCTTACCTTTTACAGGGTCTTTTAATTCAGCGAACACCAGGTGGATATCCGCTGCGTTCAGTTCCAGGTCCAGGTCTGCCAGCATGTCGGCTGCGGTCGTATCCACATCCGTGACCGGTTCGGCTGTGATCAGCACCCAGGAAGGTTTGGTTTCGGCACCGGCGATCAAAGTGCGCACCAGGTCGCGGAACAGGTTGGCGTTGGCAAAGAAGAGCGGGGCGTCCCAGCGGACGATCAGCAAACCCGGGATTTGATGCGCCTCCGGATAATGTTTGATATCGTGGTACCCGGGGACACCCTCTACTTTCCCCAGGACCGCATGATAGGGTCGCCAGGCGCGCTCGAAGAACTGCAGGATCGAAAGTACCACCGCGATGACGATCCCCTCCAGCACGCCCACCAGAGCCACCCCTAAAATCGAAACAATCGCCAGGGCGAACTCGCTTTTGCGGGTTTGCCAGAAACGGCGCAAGGCTGAAAACTCGAACAAACTAACGGAGGCAGCGATCACTACCGCCGCCAGCACCGGTTGGGGCATGTGCTGTACAAGACCGGGCAGGTACAAGAGCATGGCCAGGACTAAAACTGCCGCAACGATGCCGGTCAATTGGGTTTTAGCCCCTGATTGCTCCGCGACCGCGGTGCGTGAGCCGCTGGTACTGACCGGGAACCCGCTGAAGATCCCGGCAAACAGGTTGGCGGCTCCGATCCCGACCAACTCCTGGTCGCTGTTCACGTCGTAGCCACGGCGGGCAGCAAAACCGGTCGAAGTGGAGATAGTATCGCCAATGGCCACCAGCGATATCCCGAGTGCGGCGGCGACCAACAAGGGTAAATCTGAAAGCGCGACTGAAGGAAAGGATGGCAGCGGAAAGCCTTGCGGAAGCACCCCGATCACGGCAACGCCCTTACTGGCCAGGTCGAGCAGCGCAGATAGCGCGATAGCGACCACCACGGCCACCAGGATGCCCGGCACGCGCGGCTTCCAGCGTCTTAAGCTCAGGATGATGACCAGGCACAGGAGACCGATTCCCAACGCCCAAATTTGTTTGATCCAGGTTATCCAGGAACGCATCCGTTTCCCGGATCAGGCCATCCCCCTCGATGGAATACCCAAACAGTTTGGGCAGTTGACCGATGAAGATCGTGATCGCCAGCCCGGCCAGATACCCCACGCGCACCGGTTTGGAGATCAGGTCGGCTACAAAGCCCAGTTTGGAGAAGCCTGCTCCGGCGTTGATCAGCCCAACGATCAGGGCC
>QKGK01000503.1 GCA_003250455.1 Chloroflexota bacterium
GGTGCGGTGATGGCCGCTTCGCTGGTGGTGGACCGGCTGGTGGGAATGAGCGGGATGGCAGTCTTTTTGCCGTTCGTGTTCCCCAGCCTGATGGCTTATTACAAGTCTGAGGCGATCATCCCTGGGCAGGAGCTGGCTTTTGGTGCAGCGGCAGGGGAATCTTCCCGTTTGAAAAAGTGGGTGAACAAGGGGAAGTCGATCCTGCTGCGTATCTGGCGTTCGATGCTCATCTGGGTGCGCAAGCCCAGGACGCTGGTGCTGCCCTTTGCGGCGACATTCGGGCATATGCTCTTCACTTTCAGCATGGTGTGGGTGATCCTGTACGGGCTGGGGGAGAACGGGCTTTCTTTCCTGACGATCGGTGGGCTGTGGGCGCTGGTGTACTTCATCACCCTGATCCCGATCTCGATTGCCGGGCTGGGGGTGCAGGAACTGGTGATCGTGTTCGCTTACCACACCCTGGGCGGGGTGACCGAGGCACACAGCCTGACCCTGGCGCTGCTGTTCCGCACGCTGATGATGCTCTCCAGCCTGCCTGGGGCGGTGTTTGTGCCGGATATTCTCAATAAACGAAAAAAAACGGGGGAAAATTAAATACCCTTTCCCGACTTTGCGTAGTTTCATAATGAAGCAATGGATTCCCGCTAAAAACGTGCGGGAATGACACTTTAAAACAAGAACACATGTCATTCCGGCCTTCGCCGGAACCCAGGTTTGAATAATTGGCTCTTGTAAGGATTATTGCAGTTCACCCGGCGTGATTTTGACCAGCGCCAGCGAGCGGGCGTACTCCAGCAGGGCTTCGCGGCTGGGGTTGGCTTCCGTGCCGTCCAGCTTCATGATCGTGCCGATCAGCCGGGGGTGCTTGTCGTGGCGGTACTGGATAAAGCCGGCAATCCTGTCCGGGTCGGTGATCACCTCGGCGGTGGCGGAGAACTGCTGGTTGCCAACCCGCACCTGGACGCAGGGATCGGCCTGGATGTTGCGCACCCAGTCGGCTTTAGTGCCAAACACGGAGGCCACGTGGTACACGCCGTCCAGGCACTCGTACTGCAAAGGAGTCACCCGTGGCAGGCCGCTCTTGCGGCCGGTAGTGGTGAGCAGCAGCACCATCCTGCCGATGAGGGGCGCCAGCCCGACCTTATAAGCCAGCTGCGGCCCGAACCTGGACCTGCGGTAAAAAGCTTTTTTCATTTCATTCCCTGTGTCTGTTTTCACTATAACAGAAATTTTAAAAATTCCAACAGCCTGGTTAGAAGATTGGGAATATGAAAGTGGATGCCCGCCTGCGCGGGCATGACATGGGAAGCATTATTTGTATTTCCCCTGGCTGGACGGTGATGAACTTCTTAACCCCCCAAAAGTCATTAACTCCCTGTATACTTTATGTAGATCAATCTGGAGGAGCGAGATGGCTGAACAATCCTTTAAAAATAACGTGGTGGTGCTGACCGGTGCGTCGGTGGGGATCGGGCGGGAGATGGCGCTCCAGCTTGCGGCGCAGGGGGCAAAGTTGGTGTTGGCTGCCCGTAACCAGGTGCAGCTGGAGGAGTTGGCCGAGGCCTGCCGTCAGCGCGGCGGGGAGGTGCTGGTGGTTCCCACGGATGTCTCCGACCAGGAGCAGGCGAAGCATCTGATCGAGCAGGCGGTAGCGGCTTACGGGCGCATCGATACGCTGATCAACAATGCCGGGGTTTCGATGTGGACGTATTTTGAAGAAGTGGAAGACCCCAACCTGATGGGTGAGATCATGCAGGTCAACTATATGGGGAGCGTGTACTGCACTTATTACGCCCTGCCGTACCTCAAGGAAAGCAAGGGGCGGCTGGTGGCAATCTCCAGCCTGGCGGGAAAGAACGGCGTGCCCACCCGCAGCGGGTATGCCGCCAGTAAGCACGCCATGGTGGGCTTCTTCGACACGCTGCGCATCGAACTGGAGGGGACAGGCGTCAGCGTTTCGACCATCTACCCCGGCTTTGTGCTCACCGAGATCCGCAAGCGGGCCTATACCGGGGACGGGGAGCCGCTGGGCTACGAGCCGGTTCAGGAAAAAGGGGCAATGACGGCGGAAGAATGCGCCCGGCTGATCCTCCCGGCGGTGGCCCGGCGCAAGCGCGAGCTGATCATGACCCCACGCGGCAAGGTGGGGCAGTGGATCAAGTTGATCGCCCCCGGTCTGGTGGACCGTATCGCCCGCAATGCCATCGAGAAAGGACGCTGATCATGCAGGTGCGCACCACAACTGGCTGTTGGGAGATCACCTGGGCTCGACCTCGATGGTGACGGATGCTGATAACCTGCGCTTGATTCTGTGCTCAGCACGACAGCCTGATCCCTCGGTGCCTCGTACCTAAGTGCCTGTTCGCTCGTTGCCTTGATGCCCTAATTCCCGCCCCGGATCTCATCCGCAATCGCATAGACGCCTTCCACCAGCAGGTCGAGGTCTGCGCGGGTGGTGCGGTGGTTGGTGATCGAAACCCGCAAGGCAAAATGCCCGTTCAGTTTGGTGTAGCTGGGTACGGCCAGGCCGCGTTCGTGCAGACGCAGCATGATCTCCTGGTTGAAGTCGTCCAGCTCGTCCGCGGGGATATCCGGGTGGATGTAGCGGAAGCAGACAATGTTGAGGGGGACATCGGCCAGCAGTTCCAGATGGGGTGAAGCGGTAACCAGCTTTTCCAGATATTTGGCTTTCTCGATATCCTGCTCGATCTGCAGGGCGAAGTGGTCCAGCCCGTAAGCTTTGAGTGACATCCAGACCTTAAGGGCGCGAAAGCCGCGGGTAAGTTCCAGTCCGAGGTCGCCAAACCAGGCGTGGCCGCCGCTGGACGCCAGGCCGCGCGGCATGTGCGAGAGATAGTCCGGTGAGACGGTGAAGGTGCTGATATGGTCCTCGAATTTGCGGATCAGCACGCAGGCGACCCCCATGGGTAAGTACATCCATTTGTGCAGGTCGAAGGCCAGCGAATCGGCGCGCTCCATACCGGCAGTCACATCGCCATATTTGGGAGAGAGCCGAGCCAGGGCGCCGAAAGCGCCGTCCACGTGGAACCAGATGTCCTCCCGCTCGGCGATATCGGCCAGGGCGGTCAGGTCGTCAAAAGCGCCGGTGTTGGTGGTGGCAGCGTTGCCGATGATGCAGATGGGGTGGTATCCGGCGGCTTTATCTGCGGCGATAGCGGCTTCCAGTGCCTGGATGTCCATCTGGTAGTGCTCGTCCACGGGGATGAAGCGCATCCAGTCTTTGCCGATGCCCAACTGCTCGATGGCCTTGTAGTTAGAGCTGTGGGTCTGCGTGGAAGCATATACGGTCATTTGGGCAGGTGCCGCGCTGACACCCTGGCTGCGGATGTCGAACCCGGCTTTGGCATTGCGCGCCACCGCCAGCCCGATGAAGTTGGCCATCGACCCGCCGCTGACCAGCAGCCCGCTGGACTCTGCGGGGTAACCCACCATCTGCTTGCACCAGTCCACCACCTGTCGCTCGACGTAGTTGGCCACATGGTCGCCGCCGCCCAGGTTGGGGTTCAGCGTCGAGGCGAGCATGTCGGCAAAGGCGGCAAAGGGGACCCCGTTGCCCATCACCCAGCCCCAAAAGCGTGGGTGGATGTTGCCCATCGGGTTGCACAGGACATAATCTTTAAAATCCTGGTAAGCGCCTTGCTCCCCCCTGGCAGCGGTGGGAACCGGCTGTGCGAAAACGGATTTCATCTCTTCGGGGATCGGCTTCCACACCAGCTCGTCACCAATATTGGCGGTGTAGTCGATGATGTCATCGATCATCTGGTGGGCGATCGCCCGCAGGTCGTCCCAGTTTTCAGGGTCCAGGTTAGAGTTCAGGCGTGTTTCGGTTTTCATTTTCAGTTCCTTACAGACTGTTGCTGGATGCAATTTAATAGATAATTTAGATAAGATTACATAAATTATAAATTTTTCTCAATTGGGCGTCAATAAGGAGGGAAGTGGAAGGAGATTGGGATTGGTTGCACACTTAGAAAACCCGGTGGATGCTTCGCCACGCTTTTGGGGCGTATGCTCAGCATGACAACCTTGTCACTGGTTGCAAATTCCATCAGTCACTGAGTGCCTGATTGACGAGTTGACTATCCGACAACCTGACTACCTGACTATCTAACCCTGATAAAAAAAACAAGGCCGCACTTACGTGCGACCCTGAAGGAATCTGTGATTTAGATCTGCTAGGCTTCAGCAGTAGTTTTGGCGCGCTTGACCTCGCGCCCGCGGATGTGGTGGTCCAGGATGCGCTTGCGGATGATGAGGCTCTTGGGGGTGACTTCGAGCAGCTCGTCGTCGGCCAGGTATTCAATGCATTCGTCCAGGCTCATATCCCGGGGCGGAGTCAGGCGGACTTCAATATCGCGGATGGAGTTGCGCATGTTGGTGAGGTGCTTGGCTTTGACCACGTTCACTTCCAGGTCGCCGGGGCGCTGGTGTTCACCCACGACCATCCCAGCGTATACATCCCGTCCGGGGGTAAGGAAGAGCGTCCCGCGCTCTTCGGCGTTCTTCAGGCCGAAAGTAGTGGTGGTGCCGTCCTCCCAGGCGATCAGTGAACCGCGGCTGCGGGAAGTGATCACCCCGCTGGCCGGGCCGTAGCTGTGGAAAATGGTGTTCATCACGCCCAGACCGCGGGTGGCGGTCAGGAACTGGTAGCGGAACCCGAGCATGCCGCGGGTGGGGACAACAAAGGTCAGCAGCACGGTGCCGGTGGCCGAGTCAATCATGTTGGTCATCTCGCCGCGGCGTTTGCCGAGCATCTCGACCACTACGCCCACGGTTTCCGGCGGCGTCTCGATGAAAACTTCTTCGTAGGGCTCCTCCATCTTGCCGTCCGGGCCTTCATGCAGGATGACTTCCGGGCGGGAGACCTGGAACTCGTAGCCTTCGCGGCGCATGGTCTCGATCAGGATCGCCAGGTGCAGCTCGCCGCGCCCGGAGACAATGAAAGTGTCGGCGCTGTCGGTTTCTTCCACGCGCAGGGCGACATTGCTCTTCAGTTCGTTGAACAGGCGCTCGCGCAGACGGCGGGAGGTACCCCAGCGGCCTTCGCGCCCGGCAAAGGGGGAGGTGTTCACGCCAAAGGCCATCCGCACAGTGGGTTCTTCCACTTTGATTGCGGGGAGGGCTTTGGGGAATTCGGGGTCGGCGAGGGTTTCGCCAATCTCGATGCCTTCCAGCCCGGCCACGGCGACAATATCGCCGGCAGTGGCTTCTTCGATCTCAATGCGTTCCAGACCGTCCTGCTCGTACAGGTAGCGGATGGTTTCGGGGAGCTGCTCGCCTTTGAGTGTGAGGCGGGAAACGGACTGCCCGGCTTGTATCTTCCCGGCAAAGACGCGCCCGATGGCGGTCAGGCCGCGGTAGGCGTTGTAGTCCAGGGTGGTGACCAGCATTTGCAGCGGGGCATCCGGGTCCACTTGCGGGGCAGGGATCTCGCGCAGAATGGTTTCAAATAAGGGCTGGAGATCGGAGCTTACTTCGGGAGTCAGCCCGGCCTGGTGAGCGGTGGCAATCGCATACACCACCGGGAATTCGGCTTGCTCGTCGGTGGCGCCCAGTTCAATGAACAGGTCGAAGGTCTCGTTGAGGACGCGGTCGGTGCTGGCGTCTTTGCGGTCTACTTTGTTGATCACCACGATGGCGCGATGACCGAGTTCGAGGGCTTTTTTAAGCACGAAGCGGGTCTGCGGGCGGGGGCCTTCAGCGGCGTCCACCAGCAGCAGCACGCCGTCCACCATGTTGAGGACGCGCTCGACCTCACCGCCAAAATCGGCGTGGCCGGGGGTGTCAACGATGTTGATCTTGACCTCTTGATTGGTCTCTGAATCGTGGATGTGGATGGCGGTGTTCTTTGCCAGGATGGTGATGCCGCGCTCGCGTTCCAGGTCGTTGGAGTCCATGATGCGCTCGGCAACCTGCTGGTTCTCGCGGAAGACACTGGCCTGACGCAGCATGCCGTCTACCAGGGTGGTTTTGCCATGGTCGACGTGGGCGATGATGGCGATGTTTCTTAAGTCTGTTCGTGTTACTGTCATTACCTGTTACCTTTAATAAGCCGGATCTTATTCCGGGTTGTTTCTACCTCTATCTGTCGGGGATAGCGGGGGGAAATCTTACCTGTGTGGTTTCAAACAAAAACTCCGACCTGTGGGCCGGAGCCAACCTGTACTTTCAGGATTTCGGCGGAATGTAGTTTATCAGAGTTTGGGCGTTTGGGGAAGGGATGAGTAAACAGTAAACAGTGCACAGTAGATAGTGAATAGTAATTAGTAACGAGTAATGGGGAAATCTTTTTCCAATTATCCAATCCCTTGGTGCCCGGTTACTCGGTGCCTGGTTGCCGGTTCACTAGCTAACCAGCTAACCATCTAACTAGCTAACTAAAAACTATCTAACTACATCCTCTCCATCATCCACTCATGATACACGCCCACAGGTTCGAAGCCGATGCGGGTGTAGGCCCGG
>QKGK01000280.1 GCA_003250455.1 Chloroflexota bacterium
GCGCAGGCGGGAATCCACAAATAACGCCAGAAATGAATTCCCACCAGAACGATCGAGCAAGCTCGATTCAGTGGGAATGACCTGTTGTAAGAATTCCGTTCTGTGCCGAAATAATCTTGCCCTCCTCTACCTCCCCAACCCTCATAAAACCTTCATTGAATCCCACTCTGCCGCGTGGTAGAATCAAAAGAGAAAATATTTACAGTTATGGAGCTTGAAATGACTGAAGGAAACGGTAAAAAAGACGTTGCCAGCTTCAAGGTGAAAGCCGGGCTGGCGCAAATGCTTAAGGGGGGCGTGATCATGGACGTGGTCACCGCCGAACATGCCCGCATCGCCGAAGACGCCGGCGCAGTGGCTGTGATGGCGCTGGAACGCGTCCCGGCGGATATCCGCGCCGACGGCGGTGTGGCCCGTATGAGCGACCCCGGCCTGATCGAAGACATTATGAAAGCGGTCAGCATCCCGGTGATGGCCAAAGTGCGTATCGGGCACTTTGTCGAGGCGCAGATCCTCGAATCGCTGGGTGTGGACTATATCGATGAATCTGAGGTGCTCACCCCGGCGGATGAAGCGCACCACATCAACAAACACAATTTCAAGGTGCCTTTTGTGTGCGGCTGCCGCAACCTGGGCGAAGCCCTGCGCCGCATCGCCGAAGGCGCTGCCATGATCCGCACCAAAGGCGAAGCAGGCACCGGCGACGTGGTCGAAGCCGTGCGCCATGCCCGTTCCGTGATGGGCGAGATCCGCCGGCTGCAGACCATGGCCGAAGAAGAAATGTTCACCTATGCCAAAGAGCTCGGCGCACCCTACGACCTGGTCAAGCAGGTTGCCGAACTGGGCCGCCTGCCGGTGGTCAACTTTGCCGCCGGTGGCATCGCCACCCCGGCCGACGCTGCCCTGATGATGCAGTTGGGCGTGGATGGTGTGTTCGTCGGCTCCGGCATCTTCAAATCCGGCGACCCGGCCAAACGGGCGGTTGCCATCGTCAAGGCCACCACCCATTACCAGGATGCCGCTATCCTGGCAGATGTCAGCCGCAACCTTGGCGAGCCGATGGTCGGCCGTCAGGTGACCGATATTCCCACGGAAGAGCGCATTGCCGGACGCGGCTGGTAAACCTGTGCCGGTTGTAGGCGTATTGGCCCTGCAGGGCGACTTTGCAGAGCATATTGCCGCCCTGCGGCGCATCGGGACGCAAGCCCGCGAGGTGCGCCTGCCTGCCGACCTGGAAGGACTGGACGCGCTGATCATCCCCGGCGGCGAGTCGACTACCATCGGCAAGCTGGCCAAAGAATACGCCCTGATCGAACCCCTACGCGCCTTCGGCGCAGCCAAACCCATCTGGGGTACCTGCGCCGGGGCAATTTTCCTCTCCAAAGATGCCACCCGCACCAAAGAGGGCCAGCCGCTGTTGGGCCTGATGGATCTGACCGTGCAGCGCAATGCCTTCGGGCGGCAGGTGGACAGCTTTGAGATCGCGCTGGATATTCCGGCGCTGGCCGCTCCCGGAGAGGAAGCCGAACCGTTCGACGCGGTCTTCATCCGCGCCCCGCTGATCGAATCGGTCAATGCGGAGGATGTGGAAGTGCTTGCCCGCCTGGAAGACGGCACCATCGTAGCCGCCCGTCAGGGCCATTTGCTGGCAACCTCCTTCCACCCGGAACTGAACCAGGATGACCGTTTTCACCAGTATTTCCTCTCGCTGATTGAGAGCAAAGCCACCGTACATTGAGATATCACTCCGCCCCAACCACCCACCAAGGGAACTGAGGCATGATCCGTCCATTTGAACTGCTAGACCTGAGAAGACTGCACCGCTATCGAAAGAAGGGGGTCTACCTGGACAGCATCTCCCTGCTGACGCGGGGAAAAACAATGGTCCCGGCCAGGGCGGTGTTTTCTCCTATTTCCGAGGCGATGGGGGTCTTCACCGGGCTCTACCAGCCTGAGGATGGGGGCGCTGCCCTGATCGCCCAGGCCAGCCACGCGCTGGGGGCCAGTACCGCGCATATGACCTTCATGACCCCCGATGAGGCCGTGGAACCTGCAGGGGCAGCCGTATTGGTGGAATATCTCATCAGGCGTCTGGGAGAACGCAGCGCCCAGACGTTGGTGGCCGATGTGGACGAGGATACCAACACCTTTGAGACCCTGCGGCGTCTGAGCTTCAGCATTTATGCCCGCCAGCACATCTGGCGGGTGGGATATATTTCCCGCAAGGACCGGGCCGAACTGGCCTGGCGTCCGCTTTCCCCGGTGGACGAATTCAACGCCCTCAAGCTGTATCACGCCACTGTGCCGACCCTGGTGCAGCAGGTGGAATCCATCCCCGAGGAAGGCATGTCCGGATGGGTGTATTATTCTGAGGGAGAAATGCTGGGGTATGCGGATGTGCGTGAGGGGCCGCGCGGGGTGTGGGTGCAGCCGTTCATCCACCCGCAGATGCAGCGGGTAGGGCCGCATCTTGCCAGCCTGTTTGCCGCCCTGCGCCCGCGGGAGCGCCGTCCGGTGTACGTGTGCCTGCGCAGCTACCAGGCGGGGCTTTCCCGCTTTTTGGAAAACCTGGATGCGCAAGTCTCGGCTTCGCAGGCAGTAATGGTGCGCCGGATGACCGTCAGGGTGCAGCAGGCCGAGCTGGCCCCGCTCCCGGCGATCAACGGCAACACCGAGCCGACCACGCCGTATCAGCCAGTGGACAGTACACAGTCCACGGCAAACAGTAGGTAGTCATCAGTTCTATCAGCTGTCAACTGTCGACTGTAAACTGTTATCTGTCCTCCTTGACCTGTACCTCAGAGTTGGTTATACTTTTCACACTTAAAACCTAAGCCGGAGTGGCGGAACTGGCAGACGCGCGCGACTCAAACTCGCGTGTCCGTGAGGACTTGTGGGTTCGATTCCCACCTCCGGCATGAACGAAAACGACCCTATTGGGTCGTTTTTTTGTCTATGGTGGAATCAAATTGAGAAAATACAATTTGGTCACTCTGCAGATTATTTTTTGAAGAAAATCAGTGGTAATTTAAGAATTGAGTGATTTCATCGATGAAAAATTCGGGCTCTTCCAGATATGGGTAGTGTCCGCTTTGCTCAAAGATTACCATGCGCGAATTCGGGATTCCCTGATCAAGTTCTTCAGAACATGACACTGGTGCTTCTGGATCATGTCGCCCAACCAGGATTAAAGTTGGTGATTCTAGCGAGTTCAATTTGTCAGCATAATCGGGTTGTTTAAAAATGTTTTTTCCCCAAACAATTTCTCGTATGGGAATGCCTTGCAAGTGGTCGTCTTGCTCGATTTCCATGGGTACAAATAAATCCTGATCATAAAAACTTACCTGTGACATAATGTTGTAAAGCGCTTTGTGATCCGCCAAAGATCCAAACCCTGATTTAACTTTCAAGCCAAGAAATATGAACTTCCAGTAATCAATCTCTGTAACGCTCCAAACACTTTTCGGCATCCCATATTTCAAAGCCGCAGGAAACCCTGACATACTCCCAATCAATACCAAATTTCGGGTGCGATCTGGATGCTCAATGGCAAATGCCAGCGCGACCAGCCCACTCATGCTGTGACCGACGACATCAACTGGTTCCGTAATACCCAGCTCATCCAGGGTTTTTTCTGCTGATGTGAGCATTTCTTCCATATCGCCAACTGCAGTGGCAGTGGACTGGTATGCACCGGGAACATCAAATGTGATGACAGTTCTTCCCATTTCAACCAACAAGTTTGCTATTGGCCCTTGCGCCATTGGCTCCTTTGTGTGGGCATGCGGGTATGGCAAGAGGAGAACGGGCTTTCCGCTACCTACCTGGTAGATGGCCAACCCATCTTTGACCATCTGCGGTTGGATATAATCAGATGCGTGAGAAAACTCATCTGATTCGAAATTCTGAAGGTATGCATATCGGGGTATCAGACCAAGTTCTTTGGAAAGAAAATATCCCAATCCAAGCAATCCAATGATCGATAAGATAGATATAACCAGCTTCATGGTTTTATCCTATAGAAATTGAATCAAGGAAGCCCCAAGTTGCTGTGCTCGTTCAATTTCACCGGGAAATAATGGCCCCCGGCGGTCTTGAACAAAAAAGCTTGTTGGAGGCATGATTACCTGCCCACCAATTTTCTTCAACAACTTATTGATACGGATAGAGGCAGAACCAGACTTTTTCACATTCATTTTGTATCTGGTATCAAAGCTAAGCGTTTTAATGCCATTCAGTGTGCTTTTTGGCAAACGCTTTAACACAGATTTAATGGGAAGGGGCATATTTTGATTATGTGTAGGTGCCCCAATGACTAATAAATCAATATTCATTAGGTTCGCAAAATCAATCTGGTAAATTCTTTCTCGAATTACCTGAGCCCCGCTTCTCTCTAAAGATTCTGCAATAGCATCCGCAATGATCCTGGTGTTTTTAAAATAAGAGTCATATGCAATTAGAATTTTCATGATATTCATTCCTTATAGCGGAGTGAATTCAAAACAAAGGTGGAGACCTCCGTTGATTTCATCCACAATTTGCCTTCATCATCGAACCGTGACCCAGTTCCGAGATAAATGAACATGATTAAGTTGACAGTTTTATCCTGATCCAGGGTTTGAAATATCTGCTGAGACACCCCAGGAGCAATTACTTCCCGCCTCAGTAATTCAAATAACGGGAGATATGCCTGAAATAACCGCTGTTTAAAATTTTCATCTGAACCATTCAGGGAGTTAAAAACTATTTTTGCAGCAATAACATTGGATTCTATGAAGTCAAAACCAGCGTCAAAAAAAGCTTTCATGCGGCTGATTGGATCCGAGGCTTTCATTACAGAATCAACAATGGTTGCTACATGCAATTGAGAAAGCTGATCGATGATTGCGTGCATGAGATTTCGTTTGGTAGGAAAGTAGTTATATAGGGTGCCAACAGATAAATCGGCTGCTTTTGCAATGTGATTTACATTTGCTTTTTCAAAACCCTTTTCAGCAATTTCCAGTACAGCAGCTTGCAGCAATTTGTTTTTCGAATCTTTCATTTGAAAACATCCTTATAAAACAAAAAAGTAGTTAATAAATATGAGTGAGTGCTCACTCATAGTATAGTATTTTATCAAGGGAAATAAATTAAGAGACGATTAATTAATTTCCCTTGATTTACGAACAGATAATAGTATTGATCCTCGACACTTCTATAAATGGCAATTAGGATTCCAAGATTCAACACATTTAAACCTGATTTCCACCTAGAAGCGGTTTGGGACAGGTTCCCCCTCCGGCATGAAAGAAAACGACCCATCAGGGTTGTTTTTTGACTTAAGAATTCCATAATATCTGCAAAAGTAATATTCTCAATTTAAATTGAATCTGAATAGTGAATCGTTTCCCTGAGAACTCGAAAACAGAAAAGGAGTCAAAAAATGGCTTATCGCAAATTAACCCCGGAAGAAGAACGCGTGATCATCCACAAGGGCACCGAACGCCCTTTCACTGGAGAATACACGGACAACAAAGCTTCGGGCACCTACCATTGCAGACAATGTGACGCGCCGTTGTACCGGTCTAAAGACAAATTTGATTCGTACTGCGGCTGGCCGAGTTTTGATGATGAGATTGATGGGGCAGTCAAGCGTATTAGGGATGCAGATGGCTACCGGACTGAGATTGTGTGCGCCAACTGCAGCGGGCATTTGGGGCATGTCTTTGAAGGTGAGGGATTTACACTGAAAAACACGCGACACTGCGTCAACTCGATCTCAATGATCTTTCGTGCGGATTAGGTCTCTTTTCAACCAGGTGGATTTGATTCCCGCCTCCGGCATCAAAAATTGCTCAAGTCGATCTTGAGCAATTTTTGTCTATTTTGCGGTTTGCTTCCAGGGAGTATTTTATTTATCTTCCTCTTTAATCGGATGATTGTTAACTTAACCTTCATGCTTGTGAACAAGAATTCCGCAGCAAGATTGGTAAAGTAAACCTGATTTTATGTATAATTAATGTTGTGGGGGATATTCCAGAAATAAATATACGATCAACCCGCTAAAAAACAGAACACATCGCCCAAGGGAGAGAAGCCGCGGGATTCCAGACAGAACACCTGGAGGAGGAACCTATTGTGTCTGGGAATTTTGATGTCTCTCAAATTGGTAAATCTCAGTCTCCCCGTGTTCGCCATCCCCCCGCTCGTTTGTTTTACATCGATAATATGCGAGTCATTCTTATCGTGCTTGTGGTCATAGGGCATATGGCGATTACCTATGGTGCACCAATCGGCGATTGGTACTACCACGAAGAAGGGAAGGTCAGTACCGCATTTTCGATCATCACCATATTGCTTCTGGGCATTGGAGCTTCGTTTCTCCTCGGTCTATTCTTTATGATCGCGGGTTATTTTACACCCGGGACGATCGAGAGAAAGGGAGTTTTAAAATTTTCTATCGACCGCTTGGTCCGATTAGGAATTCCGCTACTT
>QKGK01000445.1 GCA_003250455.1 Chloroflexota bacterium
TATCTCTGTTTACGTTACCCACCCTGTTGGGCCTGAATGGTGACAGTTTTACTTTCATCCATCCTTTGGATAACCGGGCGGTCGCTCTGCTCCTCCAGGTGTTCCTTGCCCTGGAAGTCGATCAGGTGGCCGGATTTGTGGGCCTTGGTTTCCAGGTAGAAGCGGTTGTGTTCGTTGGGCGGGATGATGTGCGGGATCCGTTTGGTGATCTTGATCCCGTATTGGGTCAGCTCTTTGATCTTTCGCGGGTTGTTGGTCATCAGCTGGATCGACCTGACCTTTAGCGAGGTGAGCATGTGGGCGGCGACGCTGTATTCGCGTTCGTCATCACGGAAGCCCAGGGCCAGGTTGGCGTCCACCGTGTCGTAGCCGTGGTCTTGCAGGCCGTAGGCGCGGATCTTGTTGGTCAGGCCGATACCGCGGCCTTCCTGCCGCAGATAGAGGACGATGCCTTTCTCCATCTTGCCGATCGCTTTCAGCGACTCCTGGAGCTGATCGCGACAGTCGCAGCGCAGGGAACCGAAAGCATCGCCGGTGAGACATTCGGAGTGCACCCGCACGGGCACGTCCTCGGCATGGGTGATATCTCCCTTGATGATGGCAGCATGTTCTTTGTCGTCGCGGTTGCTGTAGAAGGCGACGATCTGGAAGTCGCCAAAGCGGGTGGGCAGATCGGCAATAGCGGCAATCCGCACGCAGACTTTTTCTGGGCCAACTCCCACGCATTTATGGGATGCGTTTTCGTTTAGCAGTTCCTTGATCTTTATGTTTGAGAGTCGCATAACCGGTCCTTTTGTGGATATTGGACAAAGTCCAAGTTGCATCATTCACTAAATGATTTCAGATAATCTGGTTATTTTAAATTCCCTGGTCAAATCCTCGTCAGGTTTGTACTTATCAGGAGGCATTTGAGGCTTGGCTATTCTCCTTTGTATTTTGCCAGGTAAGTGAGCAATACCCCTCCGTTGGGGAGAATCTTGATGTTCTCCAGCGCCAGCGGGACGGCTTCTCTAACCCCAAACCCAGCGCCGTCGGCCAGGGTGGGCGCATCTGCCCCGGCAAAGATGACCGGGGCCAGGTAGACCTGCACCTCGTCTATCAGCTCCTCAGCGAACATGGACGCATTCAGGGTACCACCGCCTTCCAGCAGCAGCCGGTCCACCCCGAAAGTTTTCAGCTGGTGCATGGCCTGTGGCAAGTCCACGAGTTCGTCTCCAGCCAGCACCACGCGCACCCCGGTTTCCTTCAGCAGATGAAGCGTCTCGCTGGAAGCCTGGCTGGTGGTGAAGATGACCACCTCCGCCGGGCCGTCATTCAGAAAGCGGGCTTTGGCGCTGATCCGGGCATCCGTCACAATCCCAACCTTGAGCGGGTTTTCGCTTTTTCCAGCTTCAAGGCGCTTCCGTCGCAGTTCGGGGGACTTGACCGTCAGGCGGGGGTCCTCATTCAGCAAGGTCTTGCCGCCAACCATCACGGCATCCACGGCAGCGCGCAGTTCGTCCACGCGGGACCAATCAGCCTCCGAAGAGATTTTGGCTCCCCGGCGGGTGATTGTATCGATTTTCCCATCTGCCGTCATCGCAGCATTGAGAATGATGTAGGGTTTCGTTAAAATTTCCATTTTCCTATTTGAGTCGGAGACAAATTCCAATCTTACCTATTCAGGTATAAATTATCATAATATAAAATAGTGTTTTTAGCCGGAATTGATGCCTTGAATCAGGGGGAACAGGCGCAAAACGGACAGGACTTCACCCGATTAGTTCAATCCGGGGATTGGGGAATGTTTGCCGGTGAAGGAAAAGCGTATTAATGACCCATTCGATGACTATGGTAGACTACCGCCTTGACAATAACTGCAAAGCAATCGCCCATCCAAACTTAGCGTTTATCAAATAATCATATGGGAACACAAGCTAACTTAAACGGGAAAATCATTATCATCATTTCCCGATAATTTTTAGTAGGATACCGGTGGCTGATTTGAGACCAGAATGGCAGCATATTAAATTCGAATCCGATTTTTGTGAGAAAGCAGGCCAATTCTGCTCTCCAATCCAAAAAACAACCCGAATGCGAGCATTCGGGTTGTTTTTTAGGGGCAAGTTTTATATTGATTGAGATTGTGCTAATTACTGATGATTATTATGCTAATGACGGAAGTGACGCACTCCGGTTACGACCATTGCGAGATCATGTTGATCGGCAAAATCGATGGAAAGCTGATCCCGAACGGAACCGCCAGGCTGGATAATGGCCGTAATACCATAACCAACAGCAGCCTCTACAGAATCCGGGAAGGGGAAGAATGCATCCGATGCCATCACTGCGCCCTGGCTGTTTTCCCCGGCGCGGGTGGCGGCAATGTGCACACAATCCACGCGGTTGGGCTGACCGCCGCCAATACCTACTGTCGCCTTCCCTTTGACAAAAACAATGGCATTCGACTTGACATGCTGGCAGGCTTTCCAGGCAAATTTCAGGGCTTCCATTTCTTCAGCTGTGGGCTGGCGTTTGGAGACAACCTTCCAGGCAGAATCATCAGGGTCGCCGAGGTCGATATCCTGTTCCAGCACGCCCCCGGTGATCGAGCGGAGCTCGGGCTGTGCGTTGGGGGTTGCATTGGGCATGCACACAAGGCGCAAATTTTTGCGTTGGGATAAGATTGCCTCTGCCCCCGGTGTGAATCCTGGGGCGATGATGCACTCCACGAACAATTCGCCCAACAAAGCAGCGATATTCTCGTCAAAGGGGCGGTTGGTGGCAATCACACCGCCAAATGCAGAAACAGGGTCTGAAGCCAGGGCAGGCGGGTAAGCGTCAGCCAATGAATCTGCGGAGGCTAACCCGCAAGGCGAGAGGTGCTTGACGATGCAAACAGTTGGTTCCTGGAAAGAAATGGCGGCTCGCCAGGCGGCATCCAGGTCCAGCAGATTGTTGTAAGAAAGGGCTTTCCCTTGCAGCAATTCTCCGCCTAAAGGTCCGGAATTTGGCGCATACCCATACAGCGCTGCCGATTGATGAGGATTTTCACCATAGCGCAGGGACTGGACCGGATACAGCTTCACAATTTTGGCGTTGTCACCGCTCAGGTAGGCACTGATGGCCGTATCATAGGCCATAGTATGGGCAAACGCTTTTTGTGCCAGTTGGCGGCGGGTAGGTTCGCTGATCGTTTGCGTGGTTTTCAGTTCTTCAACAACCTGCAGATAATCGGTTGGGTCTACAATCACGGCTACCCGGGCAAAGTTTTTCGCGGCTGCCCGCAGCAGGGTCACCCCTCCAATATCAATATTCTCAATTGCATCTGCCAACGTGACCCCCGGTTTGGCAATCGTTTCCTCAAATGGATACAAATTCACGGCAACCAGGTCGATCAGTTTGGCGTTGATCCCATCCAGGTCTTGCTGGCTGGCATCATCCCCGAGTGCCAGGATTCCCCCATGAACAGCGGGGTGCAGGGTTTTTACCCGTCCGCCCAGGATCTCCGGTGAGCCGGTATATTCGGCAATTTCGGTTACGGGCAGGTTGGCGTTTTTGAGCGCTTTCGCTGTTCCGCCGCTCGCCAGGAAATCCCATCCGAGCTGGTGCAGCGGGATTGCCAGGTGCTCAATGAAATCGGTTTTATTGTAAAGGGAAAATAACGCAGTAGGCATCGGGTACTTACTCCTTGATCATTTCATTTACTTTTCGAATTGCATCCACCAGCAGCCTGTGTTCAACCTGATGTATGCGCTGTTCCAGATCTTCCAGGCTGTCCGATGGAAAGATGGAGACAGCCTCCTGTAAAATAACCGGTCCATCATCCACCCCTTCATCAGGGACATAGTGGACCATCACGCCTGTTTCCTGAATTTCATGCGCCTGATACGCTTGAAATGCCTGCTGAATAGCATTGACACCTGGAAAAGTGCCCGGCAATGCAGGGTGCAGATTGATCACTCGACTAGGAAACTCGCCTAAAAATGCCATGCTCAGCAAGCGCATCCAACCAGCCAGAACGATCAGGTCTGGCTGGTATTTTTTTACCAGGGCAGCCAGGTCTGCATCATATTGGGCCCGGGGTTTTTGTGCCTGTTTGTACGGCAACCAGTCGAAATGGATGGACGGAATGCCGTTATCCCTGGCTCGCTGAAGGGCATATGCCTGGATCTTATCGCTCACCACGGCACACACCTGTGCCGAAAGGGTCCTGTCTTTACAGGCATCGATGATTGCCTGGAGATTGGTGCCAGAACCGGAAGCCAAAATGACCAGTCGGGAAAGATCAGGCAACGATCACTCCTTCTCCATTCATAACTTCACCAATTACCCAGGTCTCTTCCATGATGGATTTGCTCACCTTACCAGCATTCTCCCGGCTGACTACCAGTACCATGCCGATCCCCATATTGAATACATGGAACATCTCCTCTTCCGGCACCTGGCCCATCCGCTGGATCAGGTCAAAGATGGGTGGAACCGTCCAGGCCCGGCGGTCTATTTTTACACCGCAACCCTCCGGCAGGATGCGGGGAATATTGTCGTAGAAGCCCCCGCCAGTAATGTGCGCCATCCCTTTGATCAGATCGCCTTCCACCAGCAATGGATCCAGCAGCCCAAGATAAGACCTGTGCGGCACAAGAAGCGCCTCGCCTAGAGAAGTATCTAATTCCGGGTAATTTTGGCTCAAAGATACATTCGAAAATACTTTTCGGATCAGCGAATAGCCGTTGGTATGAGGGCCGCTGGAAGCTAAACCGATCAACACGTCTCCCGGCCGGATCGCTTCTTTCGGCAGTATCTGGGCTCGTTCCACGACGCCCACGATCGTCCCAACCAGATCAAAATGTCCCTCAGCGTAGACGGAAGGCATTTCTGCAGTTTCTCCCCCCAGCAATGCGCATCCCGCTGCCCTACAGGCTTCGCTGATCCCCGTTACCACCTCGGCAAGCTGTTCCGGGATCAGTTTGCTGGAGGCAAAATAATCCATAAAGAATAAAGGACGCGCTCCCTGAACCAGGATGTCGTTGATACAATGGTTAACAATATCGTGTCCGATGCTGCCGAGATTGCCGGACTGCGATGCCAGGATCACCTTTGTGCCCACCCCATCGGTGGATGAGACCAGCACCGGATGTTCCATCCTTTGAAATATCCGGGCATCGAACAGACCGCCAAAAGAGCCAACCTCCGAGAGCACAGCCGGGGTATAGGTGGCCGCAACGGCGGGTTTAATCATCTCAGCAGCGGAGTTCCAGGAATCAATGGATACCCCTGCAGCCTGATAAGCTGATCTAGGTTTGCCAATATCTTTTCGGTACTGCATCCCTTCAAATGAGATTTTTTCCGTCAGCGAATAGGCTTGCGCCACCGCCGCCTGAAGTGATTCGCCAACGGCAGTCACGCCCAGCACCCGCCCGCCATCGGTGACGATCGTCCCATCGGACATTTTCGTTCCAGCCTGGAAGATCAGATCATCCGGTTTTAAATTTTCCAGACCAGCGATGGGCACGCCTTTGGGATAAGTTCCCGGATACCCCTGAGAAGCCAGAACCACACAAGCGGCCGCCTGGTCTTTCCATTGAATACGGTTTTTTATTTGCGATAAATTTGAGGCTGCACAAGCTGCCGCTATTTCCAGCAAATCGCCATCCAGCAGCGGAAGGATCACCTGGGTTTCCGGGTCGCCAAAACGGCAGTTATATTCCAGCAGTTTTGGACCATCTACGGTCAGCATCAAACCCGCGTACAGCACCCCCGAATACGGCGCACCTTCTTTATCCATTCCGGTAATGGTCGGGCGAAGTATTAATTCTTTGGCTATGCGAATATGATCAGCGGTGCAGTATGGGCTGGGCGCAAATACTCCCATGCCGCCTGTGTTTGGACCCTGGTCATCATCCAGCAGGCGTTTGTGGTCCTGTGCCGGGGGCATCAGGACGATCTCCTGCCCATCCGTGAAGGCCAAGAGTGATACTTCTGTGCCAGTCAGCCGTTCTTCAATAACGACTTCTCTGCCGGATTCACCGAAGGCGTTGTGTTCAAATATATCTTCCAGAATGGCACACGCTTCCTGCTTGCTTTCGGGCAGAAACACACCTTTCCCGGCAGCCAAACCGGAGACTTTGATCACAAATTCAAATGGAATTGTTTCCAGATAGGCTTTTGCCCCGGCGACGTCTATAAATACCTGGAAGCGGGCAGTAGGGATCTCATGGCGGGCCATGAAATTCTTGGCGAATGATTTGGAGGTTTCCAGCTGAGCTGCCGCTGCTGATGGGCCAAATACCAGGATTCCCTCACTGCGTAAAGCGTCCGAAACGCCGGTCTCAAGCGGCGCTTCCGGCCCGACGATCACCAAGTCAATTTGGTGTTGGTCAACCGCAGATAAAACTTCTTCTGGCGACAGGATGTCCCCGGCAATATTTTCTCCGAACTGTGCGGTTCCGGGG
>QKGK01000059.1 GCA_003250455.1 Chloroflexota bacterium
ATCCTTGTTCGGCAACCGAAATGGCTGTTTGCAACCCTGCCGCTCCTCCGCCGATCACCAGAGCTGCCCTGGCAACTTGCATTTCAATGGTGTGCTGCGGAACAAGTTTTGCAGCCCGGAAAACGGCCATCTGCACCAATTCTTTGGCTTTGGCCGTTGCCGCTTCCCGGTCGTTTGAATGCACCCAGGAGCATTGGTTGCGGATATTGGCCATCTCAAAAAGATAGGGATTCAGTCCGGCTTCCCGGATGCTGTCCTGGAACAGCGGCTGGTGGGTGAGCGGCGTACAGCTGGCAACCACCACCCGGTTGAGATTGAGTTCTTTGACCTGGCTGGTGATGTGTTTGATGCTGTCCTGGGAGCAGGTATAGAGGTTCGTTTCGGCATGCGCCACATGTGGGAGTTTACGGGCATGCTGCGACACTTCTTCTACATCCAGATACCCGGCGATATTGGACCCACAGTGGCATACAAACACACCAACCCGCACTTCTTCCTCGCTGATGTCCCTTTCGGGCGGGAACTCAGTCGTCTTGGTCAGGGTGAACCTGGATTTCGCCAGCAGGGCTGCGCTGGCCGCGGCTGCTCCGCTGGCCTCCACCACCGATTCAGGGATGTCCTTGGGCTCCCGGAATGGGCCGATGGCGTAAATGCCTTGACGGCTGGTTTCCAGGGGGTTGAACTGGGCGGTATGGCAGAATCCGTATTCATCCAGGCTGACGCCCAGCCGCTTCCCGAGATCCTGCACGGGTTTCGAGATCTCCATCCCCACAGAAAGGACCACCAGATCGAACTCGGCTTGCTGCTTCTTGCCGGTTTCATCGACAAATTCCAGCAGCAGGTTGCCGGTATCCGGCTGCTGGTGGATCATACTGACGCGGGAGTAATGGTATTCCACGCCGTATTTCTCGCGGGAGCGTTCAAAATAGCCCCAATATCCTTTTGAAAAGGCGCGCATGTCCATCAGAAAGATGTCCACCTGGGTATCCGGGTGATGCTCCTTGGTCATGATCGCTTCTTTGGTGGCATACATGCAGCAAACGGCGGAACAGTAATTATGGGTTTGGTCCCTGGAGCCTACACACTGCAGGAAAGCGATTCTCTGGGGAATCTTGCTGTCAGACGGTCTCTGAACATGCCCCCGGGTAGGTCCGGAGGCGGAGAGCAGCCGCTCATATTGGAGAGAAGTGACTACATTGGGATAGCGGCCCAAACCGTATTCTGCGCTCATTTCCGCCTGGTAGGCCTGGTATCCCGGCGCTAAAATTACTGCCCCCACGTTGAGCGTTTCCTGCTGTGCGACCATATTATGATCGATGGCGTTCCTGCCGCAGGCATACACGCAAGACATACACTCTGAACACACTCCGCAGGCCAGGCAGCGGGCTGCTTCCCGCTGTGCCGATTGGTCGTCATAGCCAAATTCCACTTCAGAGAAATTGGAGATCCGTTCCGAGACGCTCAATTCTTTCATCGGCACGCGCTGCTGCTTCCGGATCTCACCGCGGGCGGCGCGTGCTTCCAATGTTTCTTTGCAGAGATGCACAACCGGGAGATCAGGCTTTACCGGTGGTTCAAGGGAGTCGCCCTTCAAATAGCGGACGATCGATTCGGCGGCTTTATGGCCGCTGTCCACAGCCTCGATGACAAATGCGGT
>QKGK01000206.1 GCA_003250455.1 Chloroflexota bacterium
ATGGTGTAAAAATGGTCATCTATGAGACAAAAAAGTTGGCAAAGCAGTATCTGAAGAATAAGTTTGATCTATTTCCAGTATAGGGATTTCTCCAAAATGTGTCAACAAATTTGACCACTTTTATCTGGATAGAAATTTCTCCAAAAGTTGAATAATTTCTTCCTCAGATTGCCGAGAGAGATCGAACCAGTGGATGGTTTCGTCAGAGAGTTTGAACCAGGTCATCTGGCGGCGGTAGAACTTCCGGGTGACCTTTTTCATCTCCTCGACCGCCTCTTCCAGGGAGCATTCACCTGCCAAGTAGGCAGCTACCTGGCGGTATCCCAACGCAGACATACTGGGCAGTTCCCGGGCATATCCCTGGTCGAGCAATTGTTGCACTTCCGCCACAAAGCCGGCTTCGATCATCTGGTCCACACGCAGATCTATCCGCCGGTCGATCTCCGGGCGCGGGCGGTTCAATCCGATTTGGAGGATGCGGTACGGGACTTCTTCCGTGCGCCGCAAGTCAGAAAACTTTCGCCCGGTGCGGAAAATAACCTCAAATGCCCGCACCGTCCGCCGCAGGTTGTTCGGCAGAATTTTTTCAGCCGCTTCGGGGTCGACCACTTTGAGCCGCTCATAAAGCCCTGCTGCACCAATTTCCTCCGCCCAGCGATTCAATTCATCCCGTAAACTGTCATCCGCCGGGAGTTCAGGAATCACCCAGCCATCCACGATCGCCCGCACAAACTGCCCTGTCCCCCCGACCAAAAAGGGCACCATTCCGCGTTGATGGATATCTGTAACCAGCACATCCACCTCACGTTTAAACTTCCCCAGGCTCCATATGTCGTCCGGGTCAGCCACATCCACCAGGTGATGCCGCACAGCCGCCTGCTCTTGCGGGGTTGGTTTGGCTGTCCCAATATCCATACCCCGGTAAAACAAGCGCGAATCCGCCGAAATGATCTCCCCGTTGAATTGCTTTGCCAGGTTAAGAGAAAGAGCCGTTTTCCCCACCGCAGTAGGGCCTAAGATCACCACCAAGGGAGGGTCAGGAAAATGATCAGGCGACATTTTCAAACCACCTGATCTCTGCCACCCCTTGGGAAGGGGCATATACCGCTATGACATCAATCTGCCACTCCCCCTCATATTCCGGGTGAAGTTGTAAAAAACGCTGCGCTGAATCGGCCATGTGCGCTAATTTTTTTCCGGTAACCGCGTCCTCCGGGTTGCCATAGCGCTTTGTCCGCCGTGTTTTTACTTCTACAAAATGCAGCCGGTCTGCTTTTCGCATAATCAGGTCAATTTCACCATACTCTGTAGTATAGTTCTTTGCGAAAAACTCAAAACCCCGTTCTTCCAGCCATTTTTGGGCATGTTCCTCCCCCCAACTTCCCATTCTTTTTGCATGGTTGCTTCTTTGTGTTGCCATGCTCTTATCATAATCGAAAAATGCGCCATTGCTGGCGCATTTTTCTGCTATTTATTGGGAATACCCCTTACTTATCCAATTGGATCACCCGAATATTGCCAACCCCGCCATCCAGGAAAATATTTACTGTGGGACTGGTTTCATCATACCCCTCACTGAGGTAGATGCCATTATCATAATCGAAGCTGCCCTCGAAATTCAGGCTGCCCAAACCGGTATTTACCCGGATTTGC
>QKGK01000249.1 GCA_003250455.1 Chloroflexota bacterium
AGACCCACAGCCTTAAGAGTAGTGATGAGTCTTTTCAGCCTAAATTAGAGATTAGAAAGTAAACTAATGACTAAAGTTGTATTAATAGAAGATGATTTAACAATGATCTCCTTATTGGAAACATTGTTGGAAATTGAAGGTTTTGAAGTGAAAAAAATTGAAGACTATGACACAGCCGTGATGGATGTGAAAGCAGCAAGCCCGGATGTAGTGTTGATGGATGTGCATTTGCGCGAGGCAGATGGCCTGGAAATTCTCAGGGAGATGCGGATGGATTCCGGATTATCCTCTGTGAAGGTCATCATGTCGTCGGGGATGGATTATTCCTCAAAAAGCATGAAAGCCGGGGCAAATGATTTTATTATGAAGCCGTATATGCCGGATGAACTGATCGATAAGATCAACTATCTGACAGGACGGGGGGCGTAATGGCGCGTCGAAAATCGAAAAAATCACGTAGGTGGTTTTCCATGGATGCTCATTTGCATACCCCGGCATCCAGTGATTACCAGCAGCCAGAGATCAGCTATCTGGATATTTTGAAAACGGCAGAAAAACGCGGGCTGGACATCATTGCGTTTACCGATCACAACACCGTGGCCGGATACCGCAAAATGATCGAAGAGGTCGAACATCTGGAACTGCTTGAATCGCTGAACCGCATCCTACCGGAGGAAGCAGTGACTCTCTCCGAGTATAAGCGGCTGCTGGAGAAAATCCTGGTGCTGCCCGGGTTCGAGTTCACGGCCACGTTTGGCTTCCATATCTTAGGACTCTTCCCGCCGGAGAAAACTATCCGTGAGATCGAGCATATTCTGCTTTCCCTGAATATCCCGGCAGACCAACTGGATAAAGGTTCTGTGACGGTTGGCGCTTCTGCAGATGTGCTCAGCGCTTACCAGGCGATCAACCATGCCGGAGGGCTGGCGATTGCCGCACATGCCAATTCAACCAACGGGGTGGCGATGCGCGGGTTCCCCTTTGGGGGGCAAACTAAAATTGCCTTTACACAGGATGTCAACCTGCATGCGCTGGAAGTGACTGACCTGGATAAACGCGGCCGGCATACCACCGCGGCATTCTTCCAGGGGACAAAACCGGAATATCCCCGGCGGATGCACTGCATCCAGGGCTCTGACGCACACCGGCTGGAAGCTGGCGGGAACCGCTCCAAGAACCTGGGGGTTGGTGAACGGGTGACCGAGGTGCTGCTTCCAGAACAGAATTTTGCCTCATTGAAGGACTTGTTTGAAAGCAACGACTTTGCCCGCACCCGCCCGCGTCGACAAGTAAGCGGGCAGGCAGACTTTGATTTTGTCCGGGGGGCGCGTGAAGAAGGCAGTAATATCATCCAGGACTTCCATGAACAGATGACTGTCCGAGGCGGCAAACTATACGCTATCATTGCCGATGTGTGCGCCTTTGCCAATACCAACGGCGGGACTCTGTATGTGGGTCTGACCAATAAAACAGCCGACCCGGTGATTGGGGTGAACAACCCCTCCCAGTCAATCCGCCATCTGGAAAAAGAGATCAGCGACCGGATCAGTCCGCCGCTTTCCTGTTCGGTGGATTCGCATAAGACCAGCGATAAGACCGTGCTGCGCATCCTGGTGCCGCGAGGTGAAGATCCTCCCTATGCGGTAGATGA
>QKGK01000253.1 GCA_003250455.1 Chloroflexota bacterium
CTTCCAGCGACCGGATCAGATACTGCTATTTCTTTTGGCTGCGTCGTACGTTTTTACGTCCGCAATGGCCTTATCCACTTTGACCATCGGCAGGAGGATCAGCCCAGCAATAAAGAAGAAGATCAAGGACAGGATGCCGTATCTCAGGCTGCCAAAGAGCTGGTTTGCCAGGCCAAAGATGAGCGGCCCAATCCAGGACGTACCGCGCTCGCTGACTTCGTAGAATGAATAGAACTCGGCTTCTTTCCCTTCGGGGATCATCTGGGAAAACAAACTGCGGCTGATGGCCTGGGAGCCGCCCATGACCAGTGCGATGAAGACACCCAGGATGAAAAACTCGACGGTCACATTTTCGCTCTGAAGGCCGCCATACGCATAAATGACCACACCAGACCAGATGATCAGGCTGAGAACGACCGATCGTTTTGCCCCAATCCAGCCCGCCAGCTTGCCCCATAACAATGCGCCGCCAAATGCCACGAACTGGATCATCAGGATCACACCAGTGAGCGTTGATTGATCCAGTTCAAGGCCACCCTGGATCAGCGGGGCGGCAGCAAAAGTAGCCGATACGGCGATCACCGTCTGGATACCGTCATTGTAGAGGAAATAGGCCAACAGGAATTTAAGCGTTTCGGGGAAATGTTTGACCTCGCCCAGAGTCTTGCGGAGCTGCTTGAACCCGATGCTGATATAGTTCTCGTTGGAGGGGAGCGCCCTGCCTGAATGGCGGCTGCGCAGCCTGGACCAGGTAATAAATGAAAATCCCAGCCACCACACCCCGGCGGACGCCAGGTTGATGCGCACGGCGAGCGATTCGGGGACACCCAGTGTGTCGCTGAACAGGTAAAAAGCCAGGTTCAGTGCCAGGAGCAGGCCGCCGCCCAGATAGCCCATCGCCCAACCGTAAGACGAGGTGCGGTCGCGCTCTTCCTCGCTGGCAATATCCGGCAGATAGGCATTGTAAAACACGATGGCGGCCCCAAAGGCCAGGTTGGCGATGATAAAGAGGACGCCCCCCAGCCACCACAGGTCACCTGCCAGGAAGAACATCAAGATGGTCGCCAGCGCGCCAATGGTGGCGAACAACCGCATCATCGGCTTGCGCAGGTGAGAATAATCCGCGATGGCGCCCAGGATCGGCAAAAAGAGCACCTGCATGCCCACCGAAAAGGAGATACAGTATGGCAGGAATGAATCCGGCGCTACAGGAATCCCCAGGAATTTGACCGTGGTTGCCCCCGCGGCTTCGGCTGCGGTGCGCGCCAGGCTGGCAACATAGGGACCCAGGAATACTGTGCCCACTGTTGTGCTGAAGGCTGAATTGGCCCAGTCGTACATGGCCCAGCCAAAGATTTCCTTCTTGTCGTTTACCATGGTGGTTTCCGTAGTCATGCTTCCTCCGCTCTAAATTTATTTCAGTTATAACACTTTCTGAACTGCGGCGTTCCGAAAAACGGGGGCAAATCTGACTAACTGTTTCACCTGCACAGAAGTCTGCGCCATCGGGCTGAATGTAAAGAGCGGGAGGCTGTCCGCCTCCCGCCGCATGGATGGAAATTTACGCCGCCAGACCCGGCGCTAGGACCTGTCGCGCAGCTCGATGACCGCCAGGATGGCGATGGGGACGAACAAAAACCCCAGCACGACCCCGGCCACCTGGAGCTGGTCGGAAAACCCGGTCAGCCCCATGGCGTTGGCAATGAACCCGGTGACCAGCAGGGCCACCAGCCACACCAGCATGGTATAGGAGATCCAGGCGCGCTTCTTTTCATCCCCCATGGAGAACTTCCAGGGCTTGAATACCAGCGCCACCATAAAAAGCAAAAAGGCAATTACGACAATGAATTCGGTCATGGGTTCCTCATATTATAGTTTTCGATTTTTCACTTAAAAGATTCAGCAGGTTCTGAAATAGAACCTGCTGTACGAATCTTCTTATATTATCTACAGCAACTAGCACTCGCTATATGCACAGTTGTAACACTTGCGGCAGCCCTCTTCGTTGATCACACTGGCGTGGCCGCACTCCGGGCAGATGTCGCCGATTTGCTGGATATCCAGGCGGGGCTCTGCGGGCGGGGCGGCGTCTTCCGGCTCGTCGTGGTGGCTGTGACCGTTGCCATTCGTCGCCCTGGGGATCGGGCTGTACTCGTCGTCAAAGTTCTGGGCGGTCTCTTCCAGGTACTCGCCGAGGATCTGCGCCACGCCGTCCGGCAGGGAGGAGACCCGGTTGGGGCCAAATCCGCTCGAGCGGCTCCCGCCGATGCCGCGCAGCTGGCGGTAGATCTCGTACATGCGCTTGCGCGGCGAGACCGGGGAGGCCAGCCGCAAAATGTAGGACAGCAGGCGTCCAATCGCCTCCGAGACGGCGGCGGTCTCCGAACCGGCCTTGGCCGTGTTCAGGAAGACCTCAAAGGGCTGGTCGTTGCCGTTCTGGTTGACGGTCACGAAGGCTTTGCCCACCGGGGTCTGGATATGGTAGGTGCGCCCCACCAGCGCCCGCGGGCGCGGCTTCTTGGTCTGGTTCCAGATCACCGGCAGTTCCTTGTGCGGGGATTCCGGCTCTTTCTCTTTGGCGGTGGCGTGTGTCTCGAGCACCACCTTCTCGCGCGAGCCGGTCACATACACAGTGATGCCCTTGCAGCCCAGCTCCCAGGCCAGCTTGTAGGCGGTGGCCACGTCTTCTTCCACCGCGCCGGCCGGGAAGTTGATCGTCTTGGAGAGGCTGTTATCGATGAAGGCCTGCATGGCCCCCTGCATGCGCACATGCTCTTCGGCGGTAATATCGCTGGAGACCACGAAGGTGTTGGCGATCTGCTCCGGCAGTTCCGGGATGCCCTGGCAGGTGCCGCGGGCGATGACCTGCTCGATGATGCGCTCGCGGGTATCCTTGGGCACACCGGCCTTGATCAGCGCCTGCTCGAACAGCGGGCTGGTGTAGGTCAGGGTCAGGTCTTTGCCCTTGTCGTCCACGTGGCGGATGTAAGCCAGCGCAAAGACCGGCTCGCAGCCATAGCCCTCGCAGCCGGAGACGGTGGCGATCGTCCCGGTGGGGGCAATCGTCGTCTGGGCAGCGTTGCGGATGCCGTGGGTCTGGATGCCGTCCATGATGGCGTCCCAATCGACGGCCGGGCGGTCGTAATTTCGCTTGTAGGGGGTCAGCGGTTGGGGGATCTGCCAGGTGATGTTTTCGGGGTCATAGATGCTCCCTTTGATCGCCGCGAACGGGCCGCGGGCTTCGGCCAGCGCTACGCTGGTCTTCATGGAGTGGTAGCGCACAAACTCCATTACCTGGGCGACAAATTCCTGCCCCTCGTCCGAGCCGTAGCGGATCCCTACGTGGTACATCAGGTCGGCCAGCCCCATCACGCCCAGGCCGATGCGGCGGGCGCGGTGTGCGGCTTCCTTTAATTGGGGCACAGAGGGGACATAGGCATTGGCTTCCACCACGTTATCCAGGAAGTGGGTGGCGGTCACCACCGATTCTTCCAGCAAGTCCCAATCCACGGTGCCGTCCTGGCCGACATGCTGGGCCAGGTTCACCGAGCCCAGGCAGCAGTTCTCGTACGGTCCGAGGAACTGCTCGCCGCACGGGTTGGTGGCTTCCAGCTGGTAGAGGTGCGGCACCGGGTTGGTGCGGTTGGCGGCGTCCAGGAAAAGCAGGCCCGGCTCGCCATTATGGTGCGCCTGCGCCACGATCTTCTCGAAGAGCTGGCGGGCGTTTACTTTTTTATAAGTCCTGATCGGCAGCCCGGCGGCTTCAGCCTGTTCCAGGGTGCCGTCGAAAGTCTTGTAGCGCGGGTCGGTGGTATCCACAAAGCGAAGCGGCCAATCGGCGTCATCTTCCACCGCGCGCATAAAGTCGTCGGTGATGCCCACCGAAATATTAAAATTGGTGATGGCGTTCTCGTTGGTCTTGCAGGAGACAAAGTCTTCAATATCGGGATGGTCCACCCGCAGCACGGCCATATTGGCCCCGCGGCGCGTACCTCCCTGGGCAACCTCACCGAAGGCCTGGTCATACACCTTCAGGAAGCCCACCGGTCCGGTAGCTTCCCCTGCCGAGGACTGCACGGCGGCGTGTTTGGGGCGCAGGCGCGAGAAGCCAAAGCCGTTCCCGCCGCCGGTCTGCTGGATGAGGGCCGCGTCGCGCAGGGTCTGGAAGATGCCTGATTCCATGCGGCCCATATCATCGCTGATCGGGAGGACGAAGCAGGCCGCCAGCTGACCCAGCGGGGTGCCCGCGCCGGTAAAGGTCGGCGAGTTGGGGAAAAAGCGTTTCTTCGCCAGCAGGCGGTAAAAGGTCTTGGCGGTGCTGTCTGGATTTTGACCCCAGAGTTCGTCTGGCCTCGCCACATGGTAGGCGACCCGCCAGAAAGTGTCTTCCACGGTTTCGGTGGGGTTGCCTTCCAGATCCCGCCGGGCATAGCGGCGGATAAACACATTGAAAGCGTTCTCAGAAAGTTCAATAGGGGGCAAAGATGAAGGACGAGGAGGGGTGGAAAGGGATAAAGATGCCTGTTTTTGAGTGTCTTTTGTTTCGTTTAGCATTTGCTCCTCCAAAGCATGAGTTGGTTTTAGAGAATAGGGAACCTAAACCGGGCGAAAAAATGCCCGCTGTGGTTAAAATCCCTTGTTCTGTGGGGGTGGTGCTAGCTTTCGATCAACCGGTCTACTTCTTGCCGGACGGCATGAAGGTCATCCAGACCGAGATAGACGATTGCATACCGGATATATGCAACCTGGTCTAATTCCTTGAGGCCGGAGATAACCATATCCCCAATCACCCGTGAGGATACTTCTGCTTTCCCCATTCGCTGCAATGTGGACTCTATTTCGCCGGCCAGGCGTTCGAGGTCCTGTGCGGAAACTGGACGTTTTACGCAGGCGACCCGCAGGCCCCTGAGCAGTTTCTCGCGGTTAAACTCTTCCCGGTTACCATCTTCCTTGATGACCAAAGGCGTGGAAAGGATCGCACGTTCGTAGGAGCTGAAACGCTGGTGACAGTTCTTACATTCCCGTCTCCGGCGGATGCCCCCACGATTATCGTGGGTCGTGTCGATCACTTTGGTACCTTTGTCACTTTGGCAATGTGGACAGCGCATATAATTTACCGGGTAATTTAAGCCCCCATATATGGGGGCTGGTGATTTTAGTTGATATGTATATATCGATTACGTGAAATAATTTTATCATAGGACAAAAAAGCGGGCAAGAAAATAGACCAAATTTTCGAGTAATTTTAAGAAAGTATTTTAATTCTTTAACTTAATGCTTTTTTCTCCCGTATAGATGGTTTTAAAAAACAAAGACAATTCTCCGGCTATACAGGAATTTCAGTGGGATGTGAAAAATCGTCAGCTTTCAGCGGAAACGGGCGTGTTTCAGGTTAATCCTTGTATAAGCTGATCAACTTCATATGGCAGAAGCCCCTCCCATATATGGGTCTCCATGTCCACTTTGAAGCTGTCATCCAGCGAGACCCCCTCATCGCGCAGCAATTCGGCCTGCTGAAAACGCCCCGGTCCCGGCCCTTTGATCACGATCTGGCCGTCCACCGCCACGACCCGATGCCAGGGCACATCCTGAAAATCCGGGTCATCCGTCCGGTTTTTGAGCGAACTCATTGCATACCCCACCTGCCGGGCCGCCCCGGCAGCACCCAGCATCTCGGCAATGCGCCCGTAGCTGGTCACCATCCCCGGCGGGATCTGCCGGACAACAGCATACACCTTACGGTAAAAAAGAGCCGGTTCTTTTTGGGTGCTCATCATGTCACCGTGTCGAATGCGGGGTGATAATGCACCACACCGCCATACTGCGCCAACACCCCTTCTTTGAGAGCCTGCACCATAAAAACTCCTTCGGGGACGTCCCATTTGCTGGTGATGCCGAACTGGGTAGAAGAGACAAACCCGGCTTTGGGATAATAACCGGGATGACCTAACACGACCACCAGTTCGAACCCCTCTTCCCGACAGGCATCCAGCCCGGCCCGGATCAGCGCCTGGCCAATGCCCATCTGCTGGTATCCCGGTAAAACCGCCATGGGTCCCAAACCTGCGGCAGCGCCATTCAAAGGCTGGCGATCAAGCGTCACGGGGGAGAACGCAATATGCCCGACAACCTCGCCGTCCACCTCCGCCACCAGCGAGACGGCCAGCGCCCCTTGATCTCTCAACAGGTCCACCAGCCTGGCTTCCCCCGCCTGCCCGAAAGCGGCCAGGTTCACCTGATAGATAGCGGCAAAATCCTCTGGCTGCTCAGAACGGATACGAAAGTCGGGGGTATCCATAGCAATTCTTTGATTACAACGAGAAGTGGCTGGC